>JBJOQA010000363.1:0-16445 GCA_046050225.1 Bacteroidota bacterium
CAAGGCTATTTTCTTTAATTCGAAATGTTTTTTTAGCATTTTTAAAGGTGGATGAAAATAGGTTCGAAAATTTACTACACAGAATCCGTGTATTAGCCAGCCTCGAAAAAAGCGTAGCTCAATTTTATTAATTAAATTTATTTACCAAACCGTTCGTTGCATTAATACTTTCTAACTCGCCTTCCACTTTGGATAAACAATTAAAAGTTGCAACCAATGAAAAAACTAATTCTACCTGCCCTATTTGTATTACTAGTTAATGGCGTTTTTGCACAGAATGTGGGGATTGGCACGCTTACACCTCATTACAAATTACATGTAGCAGGTGGCGATTTATTTTTTGCCACTACCGGTGGATTTTTTAGAATTGGCGTTGATGGAAGTAATCAGTGGTTGTTTAATTCCGCAAATTCGGGTGCCGATTTATTGATGCTCTCTAATAACGGTACAACCAGTACGCAGCGATTAATTTTTAAGCAAAACGGTAATTTGGGTATTGGCACCACGGCAGTGGATGCACGGTTAACAATTCAGAGTGCAGGCAGCACTTCCTCCACCAATGCGCTATTAATTAAAAATAGCAGTACCGATTCTATCTTGCGTTTATTAGATAATGGAAATTTAGGAATAGGTATTGCACCTTCTGCCTCCGGTGCGCGACTGAGCATCGCACAAGACGGTGCAACGGCAACTTCCGCACTAGGATTTTATAATAATTCCACCTACTCCGGTTCAATAAAAGCTACAGATTCTACTTTAGAAATATACCCCAAATATGGTGTTGCGTTAGGTGCCTCGGCAGGAGATTTAATTTTGATACCGCCTGCGGGGTTAGCCAGTTTTTCAGGAAATGTTGGTATCGGCACTAATAATCCCGTAGGAAAACTTTCAGTAAAAACAACCGGTACTGCAGCCGCTGCAACCTCATTGATTGTATATAATGGAAACGACGATACCTTAATGCGTATGAATGCGGTGGGTAATGTTGGTTATAAAATGAATGCTTCAAGTTCGGCAGCTAGGCTCAGTATTAATCAAGATGCTTCAGCAACGCTAGGAACTTCTTTTTACAATAATAGTTCTTATGCAGGGTCGATAAAAGCAACAGATTCTACATTGGAATTATTCACGCGAACAGGTTCTTTATTAAGCTCTCCAGCAGATTTAATTTTGATGCCTCCACCTGCTTTGTTTAGTACCTCGGGTAATATTGGTATTGGTGTAAACGCTCCCACAGCAAAGTTGCATATTGCCGGTACTGTAGTGATTGGCAATACAACTTCAACTCCGGCAACAGGGTATAAATTAAGTATAGAAGGGAATGCCATGTGCGAAGAATTAAAAGTTCAATTACACGGTAATTGGCCGGATTATGTTTTTGCACCCGAGTATCCATTGATGCCTTTGTCACAACTTGAACAGTCTATTTTGAAAAATAAGCACTTACCTAATATTCCTTCTGCTTCTGAAGTAAATACTGATAACGGTTTTATGGTAGGCGAATTAAATAGAAGATTATTGGAAAAAGTTGAAGAGCTCACCCTATACCTTATTGAGGCGGATAAAAAAATTGAATCATTGCAACATCGATTAAATGCTATAGAACAGCAAGCACATTCATCTGCCACTTTACATCAATAGTTTTTTATGAACGCTTTAAAAGGTATCCAAGTAATCTTGCTTTTGGTGGCTTTGTTTTTTGTTACTATTGCAAAGGCACAAATTCCCGCAGATCTCCATCAGCAACTTGTTGGAAAAAGAAAGTTAGCCGATATTATGCAAACCGTAGAACGGTATTATGGAATGAACTCCGAATCAAATCAGGTTAGTATTGGAAAAGAAGAGGAAGAAAGCGCTTTGCAACGTTGGGAACGATGGGCTTTGTTTATGAGTGCTAGATTAGACCTAAACGGAGAGCTTGTTGATGTAGGGGGTAAAAATGTTGCTGCCATACAGCAGATTACAAATACAAATTCACCTCAATTGGCCTACGGAAATTGGTTGTCACTAGGTCCTAGATTCGTAAATGGCGTTAATAGTGCCAGAGGGCTTGCACGTGTTGATCGTATTGCGTTTCACCCTACCGATTCAAATATTATTTATGCCGGAACGCCTGCCGGCGGATTATATAAAACAACTAATGGCGGTACCTCATGGACCAATGTATCAGCCTATTTACCTGCATTGGGAATAAGTGGTATTGTGGTAAGTCATGCCGATGGTAATACCATTTATATACTCACCGGTGATGGCGATTCATTTATTTCAAATTGGCCAAGTAATAATTCTACTGGATTTATTGAAGCTTATGGCTATGGCTGTTTATCGCAAGGGGTATGGAAGTCAACAGATGCGGGTCAAACATGGCAACAAACCGGAAGATTATCTCAGCCCGGTACTTACAACGGTTTTAAACTAGTACAAGATCCATCTAATGCAAATGTATTATTAGCAGCCACCACTACCGGCTTATACCGAACCAACAATGGAGGTGATACATGGACGCAGGTAATGAATAATTTGGTGGGAGATGTAGTATTTCAACCCGGTGCTGCGAGCACACGTGCTTTTGCTTCGGGCGAAGGTTGGATTAAATATTCTACAGATGATGGACTCACCTGGAATGGAACGCCTTTGTATGATATACCAATTGCTAATCCGGCTAGAATTGCATTGGCAGTGGCAAAAACCAATGTAAATGTGGTGTATGCCTATTCTGGATATTCAACACCCAATTCTTTTGGAGGGATTTACAAATCTGTTAACGCAGGTACCAATTTTGTGCAGCAATGTAATTCACCGAATATCAGTGATGATGCAACGGATGGGTCAGGAGGTAAAACAAACAATCATTATGCCTTAGCCATTGCGGTTTCAAGTACTAATTCTACGCATATTAATACAGGTAGTTTAATATTATGGCGTAGTGTAAACAGCGGCATTACGATGATTAATGCAACCCATTATTTTGAAGACACTTGCGGCCCAACTACTTGTATTGACCTAGCGGGATATGTTCATCCGGACATTCATTGTTTGGCATATAATCCCTTAAATAATAAATTGTTTGTTGGTTGCGATGGTGGCGTTTGGGTAAGTTCAAATGAAGGAGTGGACTATACGGATATTTCAAATGGTATTGATGCAGCACAAGTTTATCATGTTAGTGGTATACCGGGTAATCAGGATAGTTTGTTTGCCGGGATGCAAGATAATGGCGTCAATATTAGAACCGCAGCTTCTTCTACTTTTCAACATCTTGCAAGCGGAGATGGTTATGCCACTGTGATTGATCCGGTAACTCCCGGTCAGGGTTATTGTACTGTAAATACAAATTTTTATACTTGGTCAAATAACTTTTCAACAGAAACAGGAGTCAATCCAACTTCCGGTGAATGGTATGGTAATATCATGGTAAATCCGTCGAATCCTAATACGGTATTTGTTGGATATTCTAATGTCTATAAAAGCAATAATCGAGGCACCACATTGGCTTCATGGTCAACCGACACTGCAGCAGGTAATTGGTGTATGACGGCTTGCCCGAGTAACAACGCACGTTATTATGCAGCAGGTGCCGCTGTGCCATGGGATCGAAATGGAGAGTTATTTCGTTCAGATGATACCGGAGGGTCTTGGTATAGTATTTCTAATGATCCGTCTTTTCCGGCAGCAGCAACGCGAACAAAAATTACGGATATAGCTGTCGATCCCGGTAATAGTTTACATATTTGGGCTTGCTTCGGTGGCTATCATGCCGAAGACAAAGTGTATTACTCTGTTAACGGGGGCACTACTTGGGTGAACAAAACATTCAGTCTTCCTAATGTGGCCGTTAATAGTATCGTTGTAGCCAATGGTAACAGTGTTTATGTAGGCACGGATATTGGTGTTTATTATCTTGCGTTTGGTGCAAATGATTGGGTGCCTTTTTACAATAGTTTGCCTAAGGTACCGGTAACCGATTTAATAATTAATAATGCCGCAGGCACCATTACGGCTGCCACCTTTGGGCGCGGACTTTGGCGTAGTGCTTTACACAGTATCTGTACGGCAACTTTAAATATTTCTTGGAATATTAATAGTGATCAATTTTATGAAGCATCCAATGATTTAAATAGTAGTAGCTACATCTCCGGTAATTTAAGCGGTGCAACGCGCGTGTATTTTAAGTCGGGTAATTATTTAAAATTTACTCCGGGTTTTGAAGTAAAGGCCGGTAATGAATTCAAAGCGTTTATTGGTGCCTGCGGCAGTGGCAATCCTGTTTTTAGACAGAATCAACTAAAGAAGACAGATCGCGATAGCACTGCCGTTATAATCAATAATATGGAAGCCAATAGAGTGGCTCTGATTACTGCATTGAGTTTAAAACAAACACAAGTTCATTTTGATTTTATGGTGCGTGAAGCCGGAACAATTCAGTTTATTCTTACCGATCAGCAGTTTAACGGCGTATTAAAAACTGGCATTGCCAATGCCGACAAAGGTAGTTTTGATGAAACAATGGAGCTTGGGAAATTAAAGCCCGGATTATACTATTTGCATGTTATTCACAATGGCAAATCTGCACATTATCAAGAAGTAACCATTTTATAAAAATGAGTATAAGTCTAAGTTAGTTTGATTGAAATGAAGTTATAAGTCTAAAAATATAGTTTGCACAAACCTTATTTGTTTTTTACTTTACAAGTAGTTTCAGTTCTTTATTCATAGGCAAATAATTTGTGTAGGAAGTAATTTATACATGATATCGCCTTTTTGTTTTAAAAATATGTATGATGGTAAACGAGCGTATGACAAATGCAGAAGAAGAACTAAAAAAATCCCAACGTTTTTATCGCTTCATTGGCCAAGTAAATGATTTGGTTTTGCATGCGCAAAGTATGGAAGAAATTTATGCGGGAATTTGTAATATTTCAATTGCAACCGGCGGTTTTGAGTTTGTTTGGATAGGTGTGCCTGACATTTTCAATAAAAATGTAAATCCAATATTTTGGGCTGGTCGAGAAGAAGGCTATTTGGAAAGTATTAAAACAATTTCTACCGATAATGTACCACTCGGAAGAGGGCCTACCGGAAAGGCAATTCGCGAAGGAAAATACTATTACTCTAATGATATTGCTAACGATCCGGCGATGATTCCTTGGCGTGGCGAAGCGCTTAAAAGGAATTTTTTATCCTCTATCGCCTTGCCCATTTTGCACCAATCAAAAACAGCAGCTGTATTTACGATTTATGCCGGTCAGATCAATTTTTTTAATGAAGAGGAATTACAATTACTCGTTCGGGTTGCCGAAAATATCAGTTTCGCTTTATATTCATTTGATTTGGAAATCAAACGAAGGTTAGCCGAAACCCAATTACAAAAAGTTTCGCAAGCGGTTATGCAGAGCACGGCGTCGATTGTTATCACAGATGTACAGGGAAATATTGAATTTGTAAATCCTGCATTTTCACAATTAACGGGCTATACAGCAGAGGAAGTAATCGGCAATAATCCGAGGATATTAAAATCGGGGCATACTTCGCCGTCAGATTATTCGCTCATGTGGGAGAGTATTTTAAATCGAAAGGAATGGAAAGGAGAGTTTTGTAATCGAAAAAAATCAGGTGAGGTATATTGGGAAAGTGCTACTATTTCACCCATTTTAAATACAGATGGAGCCATAATGAATTTTGTTGCAGTCAAGGAAAACATCACATCCAGAAAGTTGACGGAGCTGCAATTATTTCAAGCCATTAAAGAATTAAAAAACAAAACAGAAGCGCTAACGAAAAGCAATAATGAATTAGAAAAATTTGCCTATGTGGCTTCTCACGATTTGCAAGAGCCATTACGGATGGTGACTAGCTTCTTGCAGTTGTTTGAGAGAAAATATAGTAATTTGGTTGACGAGGAGGGTGAAAAGTATATTCATTTTGCGATAGATGGCGCTGCGCGTATGCGTAATTTAATTTTAGATTTGCTGCAATACTCGCGTGCCGGGGCCGGTGAAATGCAATATGAAGAAGTAGATATGTTTGATATAGCCAATGATGTATTACTACTCTTTAAAGATAAAATTGAGCAAATAAATGCAAAGGTTATCATTCATCCGTTGTTGAAAATTACATCAACCAAAAGCAGTATGCATCAGTTGTTGCAAAATTTATTAGGCAATGCCTTGAAGTACTATAATAAAGATAATTGTGTCATCGAAATTTTTGAGGAATCAAATGATAGGTATTATCAGTTTTGTGTTAAAGACAATGGAATAGGGATTGACACAAAATATGCGAATAAAATATTTGAAATATTTCAACGCCTTCACGCAAATAACGAATTCAGCGGAACCGGAATCGGCTTAGCAGTTTGTAAAAAGATCGTAGAAAGCCAGAAAGGAACAATTTGGGTTGAATCTGAATTAGGAAAGGGTTCAACATTTAAATTTAAAATTCCTAAAGTATAACCACCTAATTAAAAATTGCTAAACGCAGCTGCAAGTTGGTTCGGTTTATGTCTAAAAAAGCAGTTTAAGTTAAATTTTTTAATTTATTTCGGTCTATTCAGCTACCTTCACTATTCCTTACTATAATTTTTTACTTTATCCTTTCTCTTTTCTTACAATTATTCAACCAGAATTAAGGGCTTTAATATTTTTTGAAAATTGACTAGCGATTGTTGAATGATTTGTCTGCGACAATTCTTGGCATTTTGTGTTTTACAGGATGCCCATTAAATGATAATCATTTGAAATTATTTATAAAATATATGGTGAGTATTCGATGCAAACTGATTGTTAAATCAGAGCTCGATAAAATGAATTTGCACTATGGTACCATTGAGTTAGGCGAGGTAAATGTACTGGAAGAAATGAGTGCAGCGCAATTGGCGCAATTAAATGAACGACTAACGGTTTTTGGTTTAGAATTAATGGAAGATAAAAAGGCAATCCTTATCGAGCGAATAAAAAATATAATCGTAGAAATGGTGCATTATGCCGATGAGTTTCCTGCAACCAAAAATTCTGTTTTTATTAGCGAAAAATTGCATCATGATTATACTTATCTCGCTAATCTTTTCTCAGAAGCCACAGGTATTACCATTGAACATTTTATAATCCTGCATAAAATTGAAAAAGTAAAAGAACTCCTTTTATATGATGAATTGAATTTAACCGAAATTTCCTATAAACTCAACTACAGCAGTGTTGCGCATCTTTCCAATCAATTTAAAAAAGTTACGGGATTAACGCCTACCTACTTTAAAAAGATGAAACAAAAACGCCAAATCGGTTTGGAGGAAATGTGAATTTTGTAATAATCAAGCATTATAATATAATTTAATTGGATGGGGCTGATGCATCTTTGTGATGTGGAAATAGTTTCACATTTGTTTCCGCCAACTTGCGGAAAAACAATGGGTGTTTATGAAAAAAAATTGGTTTTTGCTGTTGGCTTTTGTTTGTTTTTCAAACCTTAGCTACGCGCAGGAAAAAGAGAATAAAACAAGTAGGTTACAGTTTGGCGTTAAAGCGGGTGTGAACTATAGCAATGTATATGATGCAAAGGCCGAGGCTTTTGTAGCTGATGCGAAGTATGGGGTAATGGCCGGTGCTTTTATAACAATACCGCTGGGTAAATATTGGGGTTTACAGCCTGAATTACTTTATTCTCAAAGAGGGTATAAAGCCACCGGGATGCTGCTGGGCAATGCTTATAGTTTTACCCGTACCTCTAGTTTTATTGATGTTCCCATTCTATTGGCAATTAAGCCTTCCCCTTTTGTTTCCATCTTAATAGGGCCACAGTATTCTTTTCTTTCCCATCAAAAAGATGTATTTGTGCTCTCCGAACATAGTGCAGCACAGGAAGCGCAATTTAACAACGATAATATTCGTAAAAATATTCTTTGTATTACCGGCGGACTCGATGTGCAAATTAGCAGAGTTAATATTGGTTTGCGTGCAGGATGGGATATGCAAAAGAATAATGGCGACGGTGCATCTACCAGTCCTCAATACAAAAATGTTTGGTATCAAGCTAGCATCGGCTTCCGCATTCTTTGATTTGTAATGAAACTTCAATTTAAGACGTAAAGCGTATGAAAAAAATACTCATTGCCTTGGACTATAATCCGGAGGCACAAGAAGTGGCAGAACGCGGTTACGATTTTGCGAAAGCCATGCATGCTGAAGTGATTTTGTTACACGTGATTGCCGACCCAATTTTCTATTCTTCTACCGTGTATTCACCAATTATGGGATTTGGCGGTTATACCGATTTGGATTTTTTAGAGCCGGATATTTTAAAAGAAATTGTAAAGTCATCGCTACATTTTTTAAAACAAACAAAAAGACACTTGGGAGATAATTTAACCATATCCACCATGGTCATTGAGGGAGATACCGCAGAAGGAATATTAGAAGTAGCTCAAGAAAATGAGGTAGATATGGTGATTGTTGGCGCACATACAAAAAAATGGATGGAGGAGTTTTTGTTGCCGAGTGTAACCAGAAAAATATTACGAGAAACTACGATACCCACGTTGATAATTCCAACTAAAGTATTACTCAAAAAATAAGCGTGGTTTTGCAACTGAATTAGCGATTGGTATATCGCTGTAAGGAATAGTAGATATTTGGATATTGGAATAAATGGAGGGGAAGCCCTCCGTTTATTATTCTTTAGTTTTTGAGTAAGCAAATTGCCAGGTGTGAATTTTGAGATGTAAGCCATTTATATATAATGAATATTGGCATAAGACGCGTAATAATATAAACCTTCTATGCCTATTTGACTTCATGAGTAACCGCTAACTAACACGTTAATTCTAAAACTGTTTTCATGAAACCGATTATTGGAATCTCCGACAAAAATATCATTGGAAGTATTTCCTTGCTATCCATTGTGTTGGCTTCAGAAATGGTGCTATATGTAAAAACAAGAAAAGCGCATTGGAATGTTTCTGGTACTAATTTCTATGTTTTACATCAGGCTTTTGAAGCGCAGTTTAAAGACTTAGAAAAAATCATTGATCAGGTAGCCGAAAGGTTGGGTGTTTTAGGTGATCACTCTATCGGTACATTTTCGGAGTTTGAAAAAAAATCATTGGTTAAAGAAGAAGGAGCAAAGAATCAATCACCAAAAGAATGTATAAAAGAACTCTTGGATGATCATGAACATTTAGCTATGCAAATAAGAAAGAATATTGTTACGGCAGAAGAGCACTACCTCGATGCCGGTACTGCCTCCTTTTTTACTTCTTTACTCGAAAAACACGAAACGATGGCTTGGGGCCTTAGGCGTACCTTGGAATAGTTCATGTTTATAGTTTCAAAATACCCATCATTTTTAAAATTGTATGTATGAAAAAGCTTACCAATATTGTGAATAATAATTGGGCGGTAGATACTGCCCATAGTGAAATCGGTTTCAAAATTAGACACCTCATGATTTCAAATATACGAGGCACTTTCAAGGTTTTTGATGCCAGTATTTATACAACTCAAAATGATTTTACAACGGCACAAATTGATTTATGGATTGATGCCACTTCATTAAATACCGGTAACGAAGAAAGAGATGCACATTTAAAAGGACCTGACTTTTTTGACGTAGTTAATTTCCCCCAAATCTTCTTTGTGTCTAATACCATCAGCAAACCGGATAAGCATGGAAAACACGAATTGTGGGGTGACTTAACCATAAAAGGAATTAAAAAGAATATTGAATTATGTGTGTATTTCGGAGGATTAATAGATGATCCTTGGGGAAATCAAAGAGCAGGTTTTTCGGTTACCGGCAAAATAAATAGAAAGGATTGGGGCCTTAACTGGAACACGATTTTAGAAGCCGGTGGCCTGATGGTGGGAGACGAAATAGAACTTAATTGTGACTTGGAATTGGTTGATGCAGCCGGAAAAGAATTAACGATGGAGTTGGAAACAACCAATGATCAAGCCACTGTTTTTTAATCATTTCTCCATTGTGCAAAATATAACCTATAAAGAGTTTGCTAATTTCAAATACAATCATGCCGCATGAGTTAAATGAGCTTCAATTAATAGTTTCGGCACAAATAATTCAAGGCATTACCAACGGAAGCCGTTTAATCACAGAGGGTTAAACGGCAACTGTTGGTCTTCAAAAATTAAATTTAATCAAATGAAAAATATTAAAATCAGTTTGTTGACAGCAATTGTTGTTGCGTTTATTATCAATGGATGTGGCTCTACTGAACAACGTGCAAAACAGGCTGAACAAAAGGTTGAAAAGGAAATGAACGATGTGGCTGATGCAAAAAAAGAGGCAGTTGTGGCTGAGCAAAAAGCAGTTGATGAAAAAGAATGGAAATTGTTTGAGTTGCAAACCTCTCAAAAAATTACGAAGAACCAACTCCGAATCGTTGATCTTAAATTACAAATGAAAGCGAATCAAACTGATTGGGACCAAAAAAGCATGGCGCGCGTTGACTCTCTTGAGCAGGCAAATGCAAAACTTAAAATGAGGTTATCTAATTTTCATAACGGACAAACTGATTGGGAGTCTTTTAAGAGAGAACTAGGGAATGATGTTGATGGTTTAGGCATCGCATTGAAAAACTTTGTAATTAATAAAAAGTAAAAGATTTGATAAGCGTTTTTTCTACCAGAATTTAAAATGTTCAATAAATAATTTCAAATCATGAATTCACCTGAAATAGAAAAATCGCTTGCTCATATCATAGTTGAAATCATTGAATATATCCCTAATTCTGTTGTTCTAAAAACTATCTTAAAAAAGTCAACCGGCAATATTAGCGTAATGTCTTTTGACAGTGGCGAAGGGTTAACAGAACGTACAACGCCATTTGATACTTTTTTGCAAATTATAGAGGGTAAGGCAGAAGTGGTTATTAATGGTGTGGCAACAAAACTAGAAACCGGTCAAGCGATTGTAATTCCGGCTCACGCGCCAAATTTTATAAAGCCCAATGGAAGATTTAAAATGATACTTACTGTAATCAAAAGTGGCTTTGAGTCATAAATAATATTCTTTTCTAAGTATAAATAAAAGGCAATTTAATGTACCATGTCGGCGATACCTCCACTAAATCAATCCTCGTTTTTTGCGAAGCTGAATCGTTTGCTTAAATGGCTGAAAGTATATTATATCCTTTGGCCAATATTTTGGCTTTTGTTTAGTTTATGGATGTTTTGTGTATCAATTTGGTGTTGTATTGCTAAGCAGTTTATGAATCTTTATAAATCCGTTTTCTCTTCAAGTATATCCTAAGTCAATAATAATATTTTGTGGGCTTTACATGGCAAAACGAAAACTGGTTTAGGAGGTATCCGTATATTTTTTCAATATTACGGAAGGGCTGAATAAATGGGAAACAATGAAAGTTGAAGTTACAAAACACGGCGTGCTCTTGCACAAAACCACATTAGGTTTTGAATGTGATGGTGTTTTAAATCCGGCTGTGATTATTGATAAAGATTGTATTCATCTTTTCTTTAGAGCAGTGGCCAAGGGTAATTATTCTAGTATTGGTTATTGTAAGTTGAATGGGCCTTTTTCTGTTGCAGACCGATTGAACTTGCCCGTTCTTTTTCCGCAGTATGATTATGAATCACATGGTATGGAGGATCCTAGAATTGTTAAAATTGAAGATTTGTTTTACCTCACTTATACCGCATACGATGGAGTAAATGCATTAGGTGCTTTAGCTGTTTCAACCGACCTGAAGCATTTTGAAAAATTAGGATTAATTGTACCGCAGTTTTGTTATACCACGTTTAGTCATCTAGCCGAATCTAAATTGATGCTTAATGAAAAGTACTTTCGATTTAATGGAAAACAAACGCAATTACTCCCTTCTGAAAAACATGCGTATGTATGGGACAAAAATGTAATTTTTTTTCCAAAGAGAATTCATGGTAAACTGTTTTTTCTGCATCGAATTCGCCCGGATATTCAAATTGTTTCCATCAATAGTTTAAATGAATTAACGCCGGCATTTTGGCAAGCATATTTCTTGAATCTAGAACAACATATTGTGATGACGCCACGCTACAAACATGAAGTAAGTTATATCGGTGGCGGCTGTCCGCCAATAGAAACACCTGAGGGCTGGCTGTTAATTTATCATGGTGTACATGATACCGTAAATGGATATGTTTATACAGCTTGTGCTGCATTACTTGATTTAGAAAACCCGCAAAAAGAAATTGCAAGATTGCCCTATCCGTTGTTTAAACCGGATCTGCCTTGGGAGTTAAAGGGAGAAGTTAACAATGTTTGTTTTCCTACCGGTACTGCCCTGATTGATGAAACGCTATATGTTTATTACGGCGCCGCTGATGAGCAAATTGCCTGTGCTTCCGTTCATTTACCCGCTTTAATCAAAGCTTTAATGCAAAATATTATAACCCATGATTAATGAATTCGATTTGATGACAGCAGAATTATTGGCAACCGAGAAAAAATCAAATGAGGCCTTTGCATTTAAACATCAGTTTGCAAATAAATCGGTGCAAACGGGTATACTAATGATGTCTACCTTCCCGCCAAGGGTCTGCGGAATTGCAACTTATACACAAGATTTGATTAAGTCGGTACAAGAAAAATTCAGTCAGTCTTTTTGTTTTTCTATTTGTGCGATTGAAACAGATCAATCACAACATAACTATCCGCATGAAGTAGAATATGTGCTAAATACCGATTACCCCAAAGCATATGAAACATTGGCTCATATTATTAATGAACGGGATGACTTGCACTTAGTGATGATTGAGCATGAATTTGGATTGTTTAAGAATAACGAGAAGCAAATTCTAGCTTTCTTAAAGTTATTGCAAAAGCCAATTATTATAACTCTTCACACCGTTTTACCTAATCCTGATTTTAAACATAAAGTACTGGTGCAAGAATTATTGACGGATGTTCAATCAATTATTGTGATGACTCAAACATCCAAAAAAATACTCCAAATTGATTATCAAATTCCCGCATCCAAAATTAGTATTATTCCGCACGGAACCCATTTGATGGCGCATCAGGAAAAGTCGGTTTTAAAACATAAATACGGACTTGAAAATCGTACCATACTTTCAACTTTTGGATTACTTAGCTCGGGTAAAAATATTGAGTCAACCATTGTTGCCTTATCAAATATTGTTAAGCTGCATCCGGATGTTTTATTTTTGATTATTGGTAAAACGCATCCATCGGTGGTACAAGCGGAAGGTGAGAAGTATCGTTTTACATTGTCTAATAAAATTGACGAACTGCAATTACAACATCATGTTCAATTTATAAATTGTTTTTTACCCCTACCTGAGTTATTAGAATATTTGCAGTTAACCGATATTTATTTGTTTTCTTCTAAAGATCCGAATCAGGCGGTAAGCGGTACTTTTTCTTATGCAATCAGTTGCGGTTGTGCAGTTATATCAACACCTATACCGCATGCTGTAGAGGTTGTAGGTAAGGAGGGCGGAATTATTGTTGATTTTGAAAGTCCTGAGCAAATTGAAATGGCTGTTATTCGATTATTAGAGGATGAAAACCTACGTCAAAAAATAAGTTCATTCGGATTTCATAAAATGGCCTCTACGGTTTGGGAGAATGCAGCAATTGCACATGCGAAATTATTTAAGCAATTAGATTTTAATGATACGCCGCTGCAGTATACCCTACCGGAAGTGAATTTGAATCATTTGAAACGAATGACTACTGAATTTGGGATGTTGCAATTTGCAATCCTAGATCAACCTGATCCACACTCCGGCTATACCTTAGATGACAATGCGCGTGCATTAATTGCATTTTGCCAGCATTATGCATTGTTTCAAGAGGAGGAAGATTTGGATTATATCAATTTGTATGTTTCATTTATTGCATTCTGTTTACAAGAGAATAACTATTTTTTAAACTATGTGGATATTACTAAAGGCTTTACTTCCCAAAATGGCACTTGCAATTTATCTGATTCTTCCGGACGTGCCATTTGGGCATTGGGTTATCTAATTTCTTTAAGCGATATCCTACCGGATGAATTAGTAGAAACGGCCACCGGAGTGTTGAATCACGCCCTGCTGCATGCTGCTGAAGTGTACTCTACACGAAGTATGGCTTTTATCATTAAGGGTTTATATTATCGTCAATTAAATGCAAGTGGAGAACAAAACAATGAGTTGTTGATTGAATTGGCTAACCGCCTTTTGCAAATGTATCGGCACGAAAGCGAGCCGGATTGGCAATGGTTTGAAAGTTATCTAACATATGCCAACAGTGTTATTCCTGAGGCAATGCTATGTGCTTGGCTAGTTACCGGTAACCCGATGTATAAAATGGCAGCAATCAATTCATTTAATTTTCTGCTTTCTAAAATGTTCTCAACTAAAGGAATCAATGCCATTACCAACCAATTTTGGCTGATTAAAGATGCACCGATACAATTAGAAGATGACGGTGCAGAGCAACCTATTGATATTGCCTATACCATAATTGCCTTAAATAAATTTCATGAAGTATTTGGCCAAGATGGATTTTATCGTCAAATGCGCATTGCCTTTAATTGGTTTTTGGGTAATAATCCATTACAGCAAATTGTGTACAATCCAAAAACCGGAGGATGTTATGATGGTTTAGGTAAAAAAGAGGTAAACCTTAATCAAGGTGCAGAATCCACTGTTAGTTATTTGATGGCAAGGTTAACCATCGCCGCTAATAATACGTAAAGTTTAATATTCATTCAACTACATTAAAACGATTGGCATGAATCAATTTGCCCCTTATTCACCTACCTATAATGGTATAACCATTGTACCTAAATTTAAGCGCGTAATAACGTTTTTATCTGCCCTTGAAAATCCAAGTGTATTAGGACTTTTAATGTTATATAAGGATAGTAATAATAACTATGTTATAAATATTCAAATCACGCATCTTCCTGCTGTCGAAACAAGATATCCTTCAAAAATGGCTTATGTGATTTGGCTCGAAAGTGTTGGGCGTCCATTGCAAAATATTGGTAAAATAGTTAGTTCTATACAGGAGGGTCAAGCCAATTTAAATGCATTTTTTGAAACAGTTTCTGCGCAACAGCCTACCGGCATTTTTATTTCTGCCGAAGCCGAATTGGGAGAGCAATCACCAACACTTCCTTTTGTGCTAACTGCGAGTGTATTTGACTAGGAGTATAGACACCTGGTATTTTTTAAAATATAAATTTTACAATCATGAGAGATATACTTTATACCGTTGCTGTTGTTTGCATCGTTTTGTGGGTTATTGGATTCTTGGGTTTTAACCTGGGTGGATTAGTGCATATACTATTTGCAATTGCAATTATCGCCTTGTTGTTACGTATTATTAAGGGCAACTCTCCCTTGATATAAATATTGTAAGAAGTCGGAAGAGTTCCTAATCTGTTAGATTGGTCGCCAAATTTTGCAGATTCGTCGCATTGAATAAGTAATTCTAGGCGTAATTATGTTATTTTGGGCTATGAAGCAGGTTTGGTATCAAAAAAAATGGGTGATTTTTTTTCTCCATGTTATGGCATGGTCGCTTTTGTTTGGATTGCCTTTTTTATTGAGCGCTATGGATAGGGGCCCTCACCCTAAAAGAAATCCTGCAGATCATGAAATGTTATCTCGTTATTTCATGATTTTAATGAATGGCTCTTGGGTCATTTATTTTTATATTAATGCCTATTTCATTATTCCAACGTTTGTGTTCAAAAACAGATATAAACAGTTTATAGCTGTTTCTATTTTTGCGTATGTTTTTTTAGCAGTTGAAGCAAATTTGTTGCAGCATTTTTTACTTGATTTTTCCTTCCCTAATATTCGTTCTGCGCTCTTCAATATTTTCATTTTTATTTTCATTTTTTCTTTAAGCTTGGCCTATCGTATGATTCTTGAAAAGATTAAGTATGATAGAAATTTTAGAGAAAAAGAGAATGAAAATCTAAAAACCGAGTTATCGCTACTACGCTCGCAAGTGAGTCCGCATTTTATGTTCAATGTATTGAATAATATGGTGGCGTTGGCTCGTAAGCAATCCGATCAACTAGAACCCTCACTCATTAAGTTATCTTCCTTGATGCGGTATATGTTGTATGAAACGGATGAGGAGCAAGTTTCTTTAGAAAGAGAAATCGACTATGTACAGAGTTATATTGATTTGCAACAACAACGATTTGGCAAGAAAGTGCAAATTAACGTGGACATGAATCCCCTTACTAACGGATGTCAAATTGAACCCATGCTATTAATTCCATTTGTTGAAAATGCTTTCAAACATGGAACAGGGCTTTTGCCGGATGCAAGAATAGATATTCGATTGACCATAGAAAATGGCACTTTGCAATTTTCTGTAAGTAATAAATTTGATCCGGCCAGTAAAGATATCAAGGATGCGTCATCGGGTATTGGTTTGGCCAATGTGAAGCGTCGTCTCAATTTGCT
>JBJOQA010000364.1:0-9082 GCA_046050225.1 Bacteroidota bacterium
TTAATTTTTGATTCAACGCCCACACAATGCTGGCAGGATAGTTTACGGCATATGGGAGGCGAATATCAAAGCTTAGTGCATTACCCTATTGACCCGCAATTAAACTAAAATTGTAACCACGTTTTAAATTTCTGCTTTGCTGTATTCCATATTAAAAATTCCTGCTCGATTACTTTTTCGCCTTTATTGTAGGCGTTTAATTGCACCTGATAAAAAAATATTAGCACAAAAGGGGCCTTTATTAATTGCCGCGAACCATCCCAATTCGCTATTAGATGCCATCATTGTTTCGGCATTATTTAGCGCGCCGGTTTATTCATTAGCACGTGGCGACGTGTTTAACAACAAACGAATTGGCCATATTTTACGTAAGCTCAATATACTGCCCGTTTATCGAATTAGAGAGGGTGCAGACAAACTCATGGACAATTATGAAACATTTGATAGCTGCATCGAAATTTTCAAAAAAAATGGCATTGTATTAATTTTTAGCGAAGGACTTTGTATCAACGAATGGCATTTGCGTCCCTTAAAAAAAGGCACGGCCCGTATGGCTTTGCAAGCATGGGATGCCAATATCCCTTTAAAAATATTACCACTTGCCATCAATTATAGCAACTTCGGCAAACTAGGTAAAGACATTCATGTGTATGCAGGTGAGCTTATTCAAATGAGTGATATTTCAGGAGAAAATTTTGGAACCCGCGTTCAGCAAATTAATCAAAAAATAAGTGACGCATTAAAAACGCGCGTGTACGAAATTCCTAAAACAGACGAACAAAAACACAACCAATATTTTAACAGCAAACAGCGGAGCATTTTGCGCACGATGGCGCGGATTCCCGGCATATTAGGCGCACTTTTATATTTGCCATTATATTTACCTAGCTGGTGGATTGCCGAAAAATACTTTAAGAAAAACGACCATTACGACTCCGTTATTACCGGATTTTTATTTTTGCTTTGCATACCCTACTGGGTCATTTTAGCAGGATTAACTTGGCATTTCTGGGGACTTCTTCCAGCGCTAATCTTACTCATTGCATTGCCATTATTAGCCCGATGCAGCATCTTAATGACAAAGGGATAATCCTATCTTTCGGCGCCTTCCGGCGGATTATTAGCAGGCGTTTCTTCCTTCTTGTGCCAACCAAAATTATACCTAACATTTACACCGAATCTTCTGGTATCTGTTTCGCGATAACCATTCGCACGAACCGTTCCTTGAGCCAAATAAAAATGATTGTTATTGGTAAAAAACAAATCGCTCATATTCAAGGTAACCGTTAACTTCTTTTTAAAAAATTGCCGATTGATACTGCAGGCAACCCCTCCAAAATTATCTAATTCATAAAATTGCTGTTGTCCATTTAAACGTGCAAATGCATTGAGTGTAGCAACCGATCGACTACCCAGTTTGAGCGTATGAAATGTAAAAAACAACCAACTGCCCCTCTTAAATTGCAGCGGTTTATTTTCGTATTGACCATTATACAAGTTGTGATTATATTGAGCGCCCAACACAAAAAAGTATTTTCCACCGGGCGGGATGGCGCCTAATAAGCGAAAATAGGTTTCTTTATTCTTTCCCAAATTATCATAGGTTCGGTAAGCCACAGTTTGATTGCTATCGGCCTGATACATCACGCTGGTAAAAATATCCTGTGTTTCGTTTAACCCAACCGCTAAAAGGGGCGTTTCATCAACACTGATATTGAATTCATAATTTTTGGTAAACTGTGGCCGCAAAGCGGGATTGCCCGTTTCGGATAAATAGGGATCGATGTATCGTGCAAAAGGGTTGAGCAATTCGTAGCCGGGGCGTGTTATCGTTCTACGATATACTAAATATCCCTTTAATGGATAACCGGCTATTTTCAATAAAGTGCGATAAAAGTATAGGTAGGGAAATGCATCCCATCGATTAATTCGAAAAGAGGTGTCTGCCGGAAATAGTTGCCTTCCACTCATATCGGTATGTTCTACACGAAGACCAACTTTTGCAACAAAGGAGCCCAATGTTTGAGTGGCTTGCACATACCCCGAATGAATTTGTTCATTATATCTAAAACGATTGGTTCTCGTATTATCGTCTACCCTAACCTGTGAGATAGTTCTAAAATAATCTGCATCACTTTTATAGTTTACAAATGCTGCCTTTGCACCTAATTCAATACTTAAATTTTTAACTTTTTTATACTTCCAATCAGTTTGAAAAGCCAAGTAATCCCTTCGATTAATTACTAATCCATCTGCTAAACCCGAAGCGCGAAAAGGCAGGTACAGATAACTTTTAATATCCTGTTGTGTTCGATTTCGATTGAAATTGTAGGTAAAATCGGTTGTCCATTCAGAACCCAATGTGTCTATTTTCTTTTTAGCTGAAACAAATTGATTCAACCCAAAAGACTGCCCATCGTTTTCTACGTTAGTAACATTATCACTTAACAAGGTAGGAATGGTTTCGTTAGCTATCAGCGATTGATTGGAGGATTGATTATGACTGGAAGTAAGATTGATGCGTCCGTCATAGCTAAATTCCCATTTCTTATTCAACTCAATATTTAATCCATATCCCAAAAAACCGGAGATGGCCGGTTGCTTGGTAAAGGCCTTTTGCGAAAGCAAAGAATCCAGCCCAAACTTTCTATTGGTATTTACTTGTTCGTAGCCATTTCTAATGCTAAACTGGCTGTTTAAATAAGTAGTTAGTTTTCCGTTATTATTATTCAAATTAAATCCGGCAAACTGATTGCCGTAAACCCCTTGATTCATGCCCAAATTGGCACTTCCGGTTAACCCTATTTTAACGCCTTTTTTCAAAATCACATTTACTACTCCGCCACTGGCATTGGCATCGTATTTTGCGGAAGGGGTTAGTACAATTTCAATTTTTTGAATGGAGCCGGGGGGCAAGCTTTTAAGCATGGTAGCCACATCTGCTGCACTCATTTTCATTTCGCGCCCATTAATTAAAATGCTGGCCGGCGTGGTACTAGCGATGTAAATATTACCATCTTGATCAACGTAAAGTCCCGGTACTTTTTCCATTACTTCATACGCATTGGTAGAAGCTGCCGCAATATTTTCGGGATCTACCACCACCTTATCTTCCTCTTGCCGCATGAGTGGCTTTTTGGCGGTCACTACTACCTCTTTTAGATTGGTGGGATTACCTTCTAATTGAAAGACAAAACGCGCGTCTTTTTGTAAAATGGAAATCCCCTTTTTTAATGATTGAAATCCAACTGCAGAAATGTCGATTTGATAACGCGTTTGTTCAGGCAGCATGATTAAAAGATTACCCAACGAATCGGCAGTTTTGCGTTGAATGGCGTTGCTATCCACCTCTGATCTTATTACAAAACTCGCATAAGGCAAAGGTTGTTGTTGGCGATTTGTTACCAAGAGACGCACTTGAACCTGCACTTGCTGTGCATTGGATTTGGTAGGCAACAGCGCGATCAATAATAAGAATAACCAACAGTATTTAAGCATATAACGCATAGTGATTTTACAAATTCGAAATTGCATCATTTTAATGGATAATGCCACCAATACCGTAATGTTTATTTATATGATTGCAAATTTGATAGATTACAAAGCAAACTAATGGGTTGCAAACTGCAAAAAAAAGGCCCGCAACCAAGGTTACGGGCCTTTAAAAATGTATCAGCGATTATTTTTCTTCGGCACCTTCAATCAGTACAGTAGCTTTATTATTCAATACTTCTACAAAACCACTTTGGATATTGTATAATTGGGTATTGGTTTTATCGCTCAAAATTTTCAATTGACCAGCTTTGAGTGCACTTACCATTGGTGCATGCTTATCCAAAACTTCAAATGAACCGGAGATGCCCGGCAGTTGAACGCCATAAACTTCTCCGCTGAAGATTTTCTTTTCCGGTGTTAAAATTTCTAATATCATATTCGCTGTTATAATCCGTTTAACGGAAATCTGTTGACAAAAGCACTGCTGTACAAGTGTGCGACGCAACGATGCCGCCTGAGGCTGCCACCGCCGGTAACCTAAAAATTAACCTTGTGCAGCGGCTACGAGTTTCTTACCTTTTTCAATTGCATCTTCCAAAGTACCTACCAAGTTGAAAGCTGCTTCTGGCCATTCATCTACTTCACCATCCATAATGGCATTAAAACCACGGATCGTATCTTCGATAGGCACCAACACACCTTTCAAGCCGGTAAATTGTTCAGCCACGAAGAATGGTTGAGACAAGAAACGTTGTACTTTACGTGCACGAGAAACGGTCAATTTATCTTCATCGCTCAATTCATCTAAACCAAGGATGGCGATGATATCTTGCAATTCTTTATAACGTTGTAAAATTAATTTAACGCGGTTAGCGCAATTGTAATGCTCTTCACCCACGATCAATGGCGTCAAAATTCTTGAAGTAGAATCCAATGGATCTACCGCAGGATAGATACCCAAATCCGCAATTTTACGACTCAATACGGTTGTTGCATCCAAGTGAGCGAAGGTTGTAGCTGGAGCCGGATCGGTTAAGTCATCCGCAGGTACATATACCGCCTGTACAGAAGTAATTGAACCATTTTTAGTTGAGGTAATTCTTTCTTGCATCAAACCCATCTCCGTTGCCAAAGTTGGTTGGTAACCTACCGCAGAAGGCATACGACCTAACAAAGCCGATACCTCAGAACCTGCTTGGGTGAAACGGAAGATATTATCAACGAAGAACAAGATATCTTTTCCTTGGCCGCTACCATCTCCGTCACGGAAATATTCAGCGATGGTCAAACCACTTAACGCAACACGTGCACGTGCTCCCGGTGGTTCGTTCATTTGTCCGAACACAAAAGTAGCTTTACTATCTTCCAAACCTTTTACGTCAACGGTACTTAAATCCCAACCGCCTTCTTCCATACTATGTTTGAATTTATCGCCATAGTTCATGATACCCGCTTCAATCATCTCACGCATCAAGTCATTACCTTCACGTGTACGCTCACCTACACCGGCGAATACGCTCAAACCATTATACGCTTTCGCGATATTATTAATCAATTCTTGAATCAATACGGTTTTACCTACACCCGCACCACCAAATAAACCAATTTTACCACCTTTTGCGTAAGGCTCAATCAAATCGATTACTTTAATACCGGTGAATAAAACTTCAGATGCCGTACTCAAGTTTTCAAATAATGGTGGTTTTGCGTGAATCGCGCGTCCGCCTTCTTTACTAACTTGTGGCAAACCATCAATGGCATCGCCGGTTACGTTAAATAAACGACCTTTGATTGCTTCGCCGGTTGGCATCAAAATTGGCTTCCCTGTATCAACTACCACAGTTCCTCTTACCAAGCCTTCGGTACCATCCATTGCGATCGTACGTACGCTATCTTCACCTAAATGTTGTTGAACCTCAAGTACTAGCGTATCGCCGTTTTCTTTTTTCAGCTCAAGCGCATTCAAGATTTCGGGGAGTTTGCTGTCGTTGTCGAACTGTACGTCAACCACCGCACCGATGACTGACTTAACTTTACCAGTATTGGCCATAATTAAAAAATTTATAATAAGATTTCCGTTAGCTGGCTATGCCAGGGGATAATTTTGGCCGCAAAGGTAAGGGAAGATGGCCGAAATCAGAAATTTGCAGCCCGATAATTTTCCTTTCATTTTATTCACAAAAAAAGGGGCCAAGCCCCTTTTTACCCTATCAAAGAAAGAGGCTCAATAAGTTTGACCCCTACAATGAATACTTTTTTTAAATCAACTCGTATAAAATTAAAACAAAATGCTTCAACTTAAGTGTTGATTATCAATGCATTAATTTATTTTTTTGCCGGTAAAATCCATTTTACCCCAATGTTTAAGGCCGATGCATCCGGAATATTTGCATTTGCCGAGAATTGTTTTTGATTGTACTCAGTCACAAAGACGCCGGCTTGGTCATAATTTTTAGCATTACTATGCCCGTAGGAAAGGTTTAAAATGTTACTTAAAGTAGCTTCCAGCCATATCGATTTCCCTGCTCGGTAGGTAATGCCGGGTGCCAAGCCTGCCGATATATTATATCCATTTGCTTTTCCGGTGATGATTGTTCCATTTTTTGTTTGCTGATTATTAAAACTAACCAGCAACTGACTATTTACATAAAACAACCAACGTGCATGTAAATTGTAGTATTGACGGAAATAAACACCTACAAAAGGATTGCTATTTCGCGTTTTCAAATCTTGATTTTGCACGGTGTTTGAACCCGAAAAACCAATTGCAAAAACAATTAATTTATTTTTTTGAGGAGCCCAGCCAAATTGCGGACTAATTGACCAACTGTTGGAAGATTGCTCAAACTGGGTAATGGTTTGGCTTTTATTGCTAAAAAAACCTAACGAACCGCCAATTAACTTACTCCCTTTTTCAATTTGCGCACTAACAACTAAACCGATAAATAATATACCGGTTGTAAAGAAAATCTTCTTCATAATGACAATTTATACCCCATAGACAACGCCTTTATTACAAATGATGCTCCAATGCGATAAGGTTAACATTAAATTAGGAAATGACTAGGCCAATTTTTGCATCGCCAATACTGCTAGTAATGCGCCAACAATAGGACCAACTACCGGAATCCAAGCATAGCGCCAATCACTGTCTCTTTTACCGGCAATGGGCAAAATAAAATGCATGATGCGGGGGCCCAAATCGCGCGCAGGATTAATAGCATAGCCGGTAGTTCCGCCCAATGATAAGCCAATGGCAAAAACCAATAGCGCTACCGGTAACGCATCTAAAGTTCCTAATTTCATGTCGGGCTTTGTCATTAACAAAACACCCAACATCAGTAAAAACGCACCTATTAATTCGGAAATAAAATTTTGAAAAACATTTCTAATGGCCGGAGCGGTGCAAAAGGTGGCCATTTTCAAATCCGCATCTGCGGTAGCTTGATAATGCTGGCGATAAAACAACCAAACCAAACCTGAGCCCGTCATAGCGCCTAGTAACTGCGCAGGAATATAGGTTGACAGCAAACTATAATTTGATTTTTGCACCGCCAAAGCAATGGTAATTGCCGGATTTAAATGTGCGCCACTAGCCGCAGCACTCATATACACCCCAACAAAAACCGCCATGGCCCAACCAAAGGTGATCACAATCCAACCTCCCCCGTTACCTTTTGTTTGTTGCAATACAACGTTTGCTACCACCCCGTTACCTAATAAAATAATAACGGCTGTGCCAATAAATTCAGCTAAAAAGGGAGTCATTTCAAATTGTTTTTATGTTAAGCATCCGTGCTTGCAATTTTGGGCAAAAGTTGAAATTTAGCTCCTCGCCAATTGAAGCAGCAATCGTTCAGAAAAAATACTATAATTAAAAGGATAGAAAAAATATTTCTCACCAAAATTCATTTTTTGAAGCAAACTTCCATCACGCATGCTTCGTTTTTGAAAAATCATTGCAGGGCAAGTAGCTTTTTGCCAATTGATTAAATGCATCCAATTGGCCACTCACCCAACTTTCATCTTTGTTTAATAAAACAGCCATCAATTTTGCAACTTTGGGTGCTGCTTGCATAGCTGCAACCGCATCTAAAAACAACAATCTAATTCTTCTAGCCAGCACATCTTCTACCGTTAATGCCATTTCATGTTCTACCATCCATTGCACTTCGGCCAAACAATATGGATAATGCGGATGCAAAAGAACGCCAAGTTCAGGTTGATCTTGCATCAATTGCAGTATCCATTTAGCATCTGCTCCATAGGCGCGAAAATGCCCCGTTGCATTTTCACCGCCAGCACCATGAATGGGTAAATTTTTTGTTTTGCAACTACGAACAGGAAGCCCAGCAGTTGCTGCAGCTTTATTAATCGCATCTTCCGACATACTGCGATAGGTGGTCCACTTACCACCCGTTACATGTACTAACCCTGATGACAAAACCTTAACTTGATGATCTCTTGGCATTACGGCCGTTCTTTGTTCACTATTTAATTTCGCCAACGGGCGCAAGCCGGCAAATACCGACAAGATATCACGTTGTTGAATACACGAAATTGCATACCGATTAAAATGCCGAATTACAAAGTCTATTTCTTCAGGCATTGCTCGCGGCTCTATCATCACTTTATCCACCGCAGTATCTGTGGTTCCCAACAATACTTTATCGTGCCAAGGTATGGCAAACAATACTCTTCCATCATCTGTTTTGGGAATCATCAGCGCTGTATCTCCTGCAAAAAAACGTTTATCTACTACCAAGTGAATTCCTTGCGAAGGGGCAATTGTTGGGATATGCGCTCCGGCTAGCATTTGCAATACATCATCTGCAAAAACGCCGGTAGCATTGATTACCACTTTAGCCGTTATCTCAAATTGCTGTTCCGTTATTTCATCTTTTGCAACCACTCCAATTATTTTATCCCCTTCCAACATAAAGGATTGTACACCACAGTAATTGAGTACGGTTGCTCCTTGGTTTACAGCTGTTTGGGCAAGATGAATGGCTAATCTACTATCATCAAATTGTCCGTCATAATAAAGCACCCCTCCTTTTAATTTGGCAGAATTTAAACCCGGCATCTTTTCTTGGGTGGCGGCTGCAGTTAATAGGGTTGTTTTTCCTAATCCCCATTTACCCGATAGCCACTCATAAAGTGTGAGCCCGATTCCATAATACCACCGTTGCCAAATTGAATAAAAAGGTAAAATAAATGGGATGGCATTGCATAAATGTGGCGCATTTTTCAATAACCTACCTCGCTCATGCAAGGCCTCACGCACCAACCGAATATTACCTTGTGCCAAATAACGCACGCCGCCATGCACCAACTTAGTAGCTCTGCTACTTGTACCCTTAGCAAAATCATATTTTTCTAAAAGCAGGGTTTTATATCCGCGCGAAGCCGCGTCAACCGCACATCCCAGGCCGGTTGCGCCACCTCCAACAATCACAATATCCCATTGCGGAATTTCTTTTAATTGTTGTAATCCTGCGGCACGATTCATATCAATTGAAATAAATTATTCATTAATAGTGGCCTTCACGGCACTTGACCATCCTTGTAATAAAGTAGCACGGGT
>JBJOQA010000365.1:0-9483 GCA_046050225.1 Bacteroidota bacterium
CCGGCGTTGGATTAATACTGATGCATCTTTATATTTTATGGGTGATTGGCCCCTTAGGCAATCACTACAATCCCATTGTTTGGCCATGGAATGTGTTGATGATTCTTACCTTGGCTTTAATCATTTTGAATCAACCGTCACCCATATACGAATTGATTTTTAAAATCAAAAACCTACCCGTAATAGTATGTTGGTCAATCTTACCTGCATTATGTTTCTGGGGATTGTGGGACAATTATTTATCAGTTAACTTATATAGCGGCAAAACGCCATATGGTTATTATTGTATTGCACAACCTGAAAAAGCCAAAGCCCTAACGCCCTATTTTATTAAAGCGGATGCGAGCATTAAATGCACCCCATCAGGTTCAGCTGTTGTGAGTTTACAACAATGGGCTTTACAAGAAATGAAGTCGCCGTTTTATCCTGAATTGCGAATCATCAATCAGTCTAACCAATGGATACAACAACAATATCCTGAAGCTGGCGCAACCTTAGTTTTGCGTTATTGGGAACAACGATAAAAAAAAGGGCTGCCATTTTAGTGGCAACCCTTTTAAACAGTTTTTTACTTCTTTTTAAACAGAATTTTAGCATTCGACCAATCTGAAGCAGCATCAATAAATGCGAGCATTTTATCCCAATTGGCAGCCGGTTCAAAATAATGTAAATAGTGCTTTTTAACTTTTATGAGCACTTGTTTATCCGTTGCGGTTGCTTCCACTTTAAAGTATCCGGTTTCATTTTCAACGTTTTTATTTAAAGCCGCAACTCCTTTTACGAGATATCCTTCCGGTATGTTTACCGTCATCTCATATTCAATAGCTCTTGGACTATTCATATAAATATCTAAATCGCGTTTGCGTTGTTCAGGCTTAATTGTAAGCGGGTTTCCTTGAATTTTTCCAATTTCAATAATATAATTTTTCCCTGCTTTTTTAACCATCCCATCTACCTGAAAGGTAGAATGAAACACAAAATTAGGCTGTTGATGATGCACCCCCATGGAGTCAACGCCAAAATTGGTTACATTGGTAATTTCTTGCTCAAACCAATCGGCAGCCTCTTCCTTATATTGATTTACGAGCTGACTTCTTTTTTCATCCATCATGATTTGAAATTCGTCTGCCGACTTTACCGTACGCCTATTTTTTATTTCCTTGTATAAGGTAGTGTTGTCATTTTCCTGCGCGGCAATAGCATTAAAATAATCATCAAAAATGATTAACCGCTTTTGCAATGCAGCTTTATAATCGCCACGTAAAGTGGTTTTTTTCTCAAACTTTAGTGCCGGTTTATCGGCAATAAAAGAAATATTCAACTTATCAATATGCATATGATCGGTTGACTTTTGTAGCGGTATTTTTTGGGTTTGCGCAACCTTTGTTCTTTTATTAAAAGTTGAACCTGATGATGCCCTCGAAAAGTCAAATTTTATGAATCTTGCATCTTCAACACCCTCTAACTCGCTTGGGTCAATGAAAGCAATTGAATAAGGTGTTTCTAAATAAATAAACTTTTTAATTGCAGGCGCAAATACCAATATTTTTAAATCGTTTGGACTGGCAATTTCCTTCATGCGAAAACTATTTTTCGCAGTAATCAAAACAAAATTTACCTCAATATCTAACAAGTCTAGCAAGCAATACAGGGGTATACTAAGCCCTTCATTATATTCTGCTTCTCCTATTTCACTGTATTCTTTTAAGGTATAAGAAGTTTGAGGAGGTATAAATAGCCAATAACGAAATCCATAAAACATTCTGGTAATTTGCTCTTCAACCGGTAAATCTAAAAATTTAATTCCTTCTTTTTTCGCATCATTTTTTTCCTTACTCATTATAGGCCTCAACATCATATAGTACACTTCTTTAATATTATTGAACTGAATAAAAAATGTCTCTTCTTTTTCAGTAATAATATCTTCATAACTTCGATTTTTATAAATAGCTCCCGGCTCATTTAAGCGCGTGGACGATCCTCCTGCTCTTTTGGAACCTAAGGCTAGGTTCAAACGAATAAAGGGTAATTGTCTCGCAGCAGCAACCCACAAACTGGTTTCAAATGCAGGAATATCTTTTTTGGTCAAACTAAAAATGATGTCTTCCTCTTCATTACTGGGTCCTTTCACTAAATCGGGGGCTCCATTATAACTTCGATATTCTACACTATATTTTTTACCAAATTGGGCATGAAAGGTATAGTTCAATACCGGCGCAGGATCAAATAAAATGATTTGATAGGGTTTCTCTCTATAGTCATTGGTCATTGTTTCCTGCGTTGCAACAAAATAGTCAATCACATCTCCCACTTGTAAATCAGGTATAGCAATTTTTGTTTTCTTTTCTGTTTTAGATTCTCTTGTTAATACAATATCGTCGGCGTTAACTTCTTTGATAGTGCCATCCGGTTTAATAACACGAATACCTATAAATGAAGTTGCCTTTGCATTATAACTAAAGCCACTGGCACCGATTAATTGCGTAAAACTAAATTCAGAATATTCTTCTAACGCCTTTTTATCATTCAACTTAATTACTTCGCGTACGGTTTCCATGATAGTCATATCTTTCTTAACGCCAAAACCCAAACCATAAAAAGCAAATTTTGATTTGGTATCTGCCGCTAATTCGGTATGATGGGCAATTACCACTTTTGAAGCATTTGCAAATTGACTTGGTACCTCTCTTACTTTAAATTGAGGTTGCACCCAAGCCCAAACTTCTTTTCTTAATTCTTCTGATTGTTGACGATATTTTTCTTCTTCCTTACTTTGTGCTGAAGCAACAAAACCTATACCTATGCTCAATAGCAAAAGGAACATTTTCTTTAACATAAATTATTTATTTTGAGCTTGAAGTATAACTTGTTGATTGTAATAATCCGAAAGTTGTGTAATGTCTTTATTCCATTGCGAAAAAGCTGCCGCTTTAACTTCGGCATTCAACAAATGCACTTCGGTATGATAGATTAATTTACCGGCATTAAATTTATAAGAAGCTAAAAACTTATAATCCGGTTGTACAATTTGTAAAGGCGCCGGCAACTCAATCGGTGTTTTACCGGGAGGTATTTGCAGTTCAATTTCCAACACATTATTTTGTTTGAAATGAAACAGATAAGGTAGTTTTCGTTTCGCAGTATCAATTATAAAGCCATCTAACAATTTTCGATTATCCAATTCAAGATAAGTTTCATCATCAAAAGTGGATAATACATCTTTCCAAACAACATCATACTCAATTTTTAAATCTGCATTATAATCATTCATATTAATCACTTTCAGATTATCAATTTCAAACTTTAAATTACCTTCTGAAAGATATTGCTTCAATACTTTATCCTGTCTATCCTGTTTGATATTGTTTAAATTCGTCAACAACCATTCTTTATTTTCTCCTTTCCACACTTGAACAATATGCCCTTTTAAGTGATTACCTTCTATGGTCATTTTTCGATTTTCGGTTGCTAAATTTTGAGCAGCCGCTGCCACAGGAATTTTTTCGAGTTGATACTTATCGCCATTTTCAATTAACACTTGTTTTCCTTGAATACGTTCGGCATATTCATTGAAACCAATATACTTTTCTGTAGCATCCAAAAACAACGGTTTGCCTTTATTCATCCAAGCACAAATCATATGATTATCCACAGCCATAGAAGGCGTGCTATAGTCATACGCAATATGGTTTGTACCTAGCCAACATAAACGAGCATCTAATCCTATTGAACGTAAAAGTTCTGCCATCAAATTGGCCATCCCTTTACAGTCGCCGTATTTCTTACTTAACACTTCCTGCGCCTTTTGCGGCTTAAATCCGGCAATGCCGTTTTCAAATGCGATATAGCGAATATTATCCTGCACCCATTGAAAGATGGCTTTCACTTTTTGCTCATCATTGGTCATACCCTTAGTAATCGCCAATGCGCGTTCCTTTATTTTAGCAGGTTCATTACCTATTTGCAATACCAATTTGCGATACCAATTATATTGATCTTGCAATGAATTAAAAAACATTATTTTTTCATCTCGCGGTGCTGCAGTTTTTGACAAGATTAATAAGTGCGGTACAAAATGCGAAGGACCCGGAGCCGATTTTTCATTCGGCATAGCCGGAATATAATCCATCGAATACACATAAATGGTTTCATCACTTTTGGTTTGAATATCTTTTTGGATTCTATAACCCTTGAAATTAAACTCTTTAATTTCTATTTGCATCCACTCAGGCACCTCTATTTTTATAGTTTGTTTCTGCGTTTCCTGGGGATTCATAAAATACACGCTGGTAAAGTAATTGGGATCGTTCGTCGTTTTCTCGAAATAAATTTCGGAAATCATCGGCGACTTAAAAACCGGAATGGGGAAATAACAAACATGTGCATCCGAATAAAAAATACCATCCGAATTGTAGTACTCATATCTCGGAACTATATCCTTCCGCTTTCTACCGTCTATTTCAATTTTCACCTCATCTATAGATTCTACCTCACTATAAAATTCGGCTACTTGTAATTCTTGGCGGTAATTACGACTGGTATATCCAATTCTGCTTTCTTCTTTTACCTGAACCGGATGTTCTTTATTTCCTTTTTGGAACCGAAAGGTTTTTTCTGAATTTACAATTACAATATTTTTATCAGAAGGATCTTCTTGCGCACTGGCGCATAGGCCCATTACCATCATAAGGCCTAACATAAGCAGTTTTTGCATCTAAAAAATTTGAGTAAATATATTTAATGAGATTCAAATAATAAATTTCATTAAACAGTTTTTTCTCCCCAATTTCTGCCAAATTTTAACTACAAATCGCAGGGTTAGCCTATTTTTATGCTATGATAATCGACTTACGCTCCGATACCGTTACCAAACCTACGCCGGCTATGCTGGATGCCATGTTTAAAGCCTCCGTTGGTGATGATGTTTTTGGGGAAGACCCCACCGTTAATCAACTTGAAAAAATGGGGGCTGATTTATTTGGCATGGAAGCTGCCGTTTTTTGTCCGAGCGGCACCATGACCAACCAAATTGCCATCAAATGCCATACGCAACCCGGCGACGAAGTAATATGCGAAACCTTAAGCCACGTATACATTTATGAAGGTGGCGGAATTGCCTCCAACAGTGGCAGTCAGGTTAAACCTGTTGACGGTGATGCAGGCCGAATTGTAGCCAAACAGGTTACCGACAATATCAACCCTCCATTTGATTATAAAGCACGTACCAGTTTGGTTTGTTTAGAAAATACAACCAACAGAGGTGGCGGCAGTTGTTATGATTTTGCAGAAATTATCCGCATCCATGAAGCCTGCAAATCCAATGGATTGGCATTGCATTTAGATGGAGCACGCATTTGGAATGCGTTGGTTGCAAAAAACGAAACACCTAAACAATACGGCGAAATATTTGATACCATTTCTATTTGCTTGAGTAAAGGATTAGGTACCCCGGTTGGCAGTTTATTATTAGGTACAAAAACAACCATTGCAAAAGCACGCAGAATTAGAAAAGTATTTGGTGGCGGAATGCGTCAAGCAGGATATTTAGCGGCTGCGGGCATTTATGCGCTTGAAAACAATATTAACCGATTAGCTATCGACCATCAACATGCAAGTATGATTGCAGCTGCTTTGGCAAAAAAAGATTTCATTCAATCCGTCATTCCTACAGAAACCAATATTGTGGTAGCAACTTTAAAAGATGGACATAGCGCACAGGCTTTTGCAGATGCATTAGATGCCCACCAAATTAAAATCTTTGCCATTTCCCCTACACAAATAAGAATTGTAACACATTTAGATGTTACGCCCGAGATGGTGCAACGCATTGTAGCGGTTATTGGCAATGCATAAAATTGACGAATAAAATATTTAAGGGTAGCAAACAATTGCTACCCTCTTTTTTTTCACATTTCTTTTAGAATTTGTGTACGATATTAGCAGTATCAACCTCAGCAAAATATAATTATCGCAATCTTTCTACTTCACTAGTTTATTGATTTTTTTGAACTCGGTTTCCCGATAAACAGACCTGTTATGTTTTCGTTTATAATAGCCTCTTCAAGGGAATAAACCGTTGTATAAAAGATTAGCATCCTATCAAAGAATCGATTATCCAAACCCGGTTTAATACCCCTTAAGAAAAACAAAAAGGGAAATGCGTTTGCATTTCCCTTCATTTTATTTGCGCTAATTTATAGCGACTAACTAACCCTTAGTTTAAACTTCTAAAATCCACCGGTACTAATTTACTTACACCCGGCTCTTGCATCGTAACACCATAAATTACATCAACTGCACTCATCGTTTGTTTGTTATGCGTAACAATGATAAACTGACTATTCTCGCTAAACTGTTGAATCATTTTGGTGAACTTGCCCACGTTGGCATCATCTAGTGGTGCGTCTACCTCATCCAAAATACAGAATGGCGCCGGCTTAATCAAGTAAATCGCAAATAAGAGCGCCGTTGCGGTTAATGTTTTTTCACCCCCGCTCAACTGCCCGATAGACGATGGACGTTTGCCTTTAGGCTTAGCCACGATATCAATTCCGGTTTCGGCCAAATTTTCAGGATCAACCAATACCATGTCTGCAGTATCATCTTCTGTAAATAATGCCTTAAATACTTTTTGGAAGTTTTCGCGCACCTTATTAAAAGTTTCAAGAAACTGCTGATTGGCAGTAGCTTCCACCTCTTGAATGGTTTGCATCAAACTATCTTTCGCCGTCACCAAATCACCTTTTTGTTCCAAGATAAACTCGTAACGCTTTTTCATTTCGGTAAACGCTTCAATGGCTGTAGGATTGACCTCACCAATATTTTCTAAACGCTTACGCATTCTTTCACTCTTCTCTTGCAATTCTTCTAATGGTGTTTCGGTGGTACGAGCTTCATCTAAAATTGCATCCAAATCAATTTTAAACTCCACTTGTAATCTTTCCTTCATACCGGCCAATTGCAATTTCAATTCGGTTAGGCGATCTTTAATATCCGTTAATAAATGATCAATCCCTTCTTTTGATTTTTGTTTGTGACGTAATTCACTTTCTTTTTCGGTAAGCGCATTACGCAAATTATAATAGGCTTGATCGGCTTCATTCAACTTCCGTTCTTCTTCATCCTTACCTTGTAACATCGTCACCAACAAAGTTTCCAAAGCGGCCAATGCTTCAGCAGTTTCGGTAATTTGAGATGCCGATTCGGATAACTGACGGGTACTATTTTCAACCTGAATTTGTAAATCTTTTAATTGGTTGCTCTTGAAATCAAATTCTTGTTTCAATGAAGCAACTTTACTTTGCTGACGCGTTAACTGCAAATTGCCGTCGTTAAAGGAAGCCGTTGCAAAATTGTATTCTTGTTCTGCCACTGCATAATCTTGCTCTACCAATTGCATTTTGTTTGCCAATTCTTCTAATTGGAAATTGAATTTTTCCAATTCATCGCGCGTACCGGCAATAGCTTGTTGATTGTTTTCAAATTGCTCCTGCAATTCTTCCAAACGTTGGCTGCTGGTTAATTCAATATGTGCAAGGTTTTCGATTTTATTTTGCAACGCATACACCTGATTGGTAAGTTGATTGATTTCTTGCTGCGTTTGCTTGATGGCATTCTCTTTCAACTGCTCGTTAAATGCAATCACTTCGTTATGACGTGCTTGAATAGTAGCTTTTAATTCGTTAACCACAATTTCTTGCGCAGCAATTTCATCTTGTAATTTTTCAAGATTTTTGGCACGGCCGATTTTCTTTCCTTCAAAAATACCCACCGAGCCGCCGGTAAGGGCATATTTCCCTTTTACATATTTACCCGTTTTCTCCAAAATGGTAGCACCTGTGCTGTTTTGTAGTGCTTTTTCTTCATCGGTTGCGATGAATACATTACCCAATAAATGTTTGGCCAAGCTGCTAAATTTAGCATCCACTTCTACCACACTTAATGCCGGAATAGTTCCTTCCGGTTGTTGTCCTGCTTCAGCATGCTGCAGTTGATCTAACAAAAAGAAATTCGCTTTTCCTTTTTTATTTTCATCTAATAAATGAATCGCTTGTAAACCTTCTTGCAGGTTATTCACCACATAATAATTCAAGTAGGGTTCCAGTACATTTTCTACCGCTGCGCGATATTCGGGTTGTACATAAATCACATCACTTAATAAAGGTGCTTCATGATTCCAACCTTGATTCTTATGTAAAAACTTCACACTCTCCGGATAGCCTTCCATAGAATCAATCAAGCTTTTCAATAAAGCATGTTCGTTCTTTTTGCTATCTAGTTTTCTACTTTCCTCTGCCAATTCATTTCTTAAACTTTCAAGAACGGCTTGGGTTTGAAAGATTTGTTCACGAGTATATTCATGATGATCTTGCAATTGTTGCAAGCTTACCTTCTTTTGTTCGAGCTCTTGCTCCCTTACCTGCTTTTCAGCTTCCAATTGTTGCAATTGCGCTTGACGTTGTGCCTTTTCATTTTGAATTTGCATCATCGAACGCTGAATATTTTGGATACTGGTATCCGCAACCGCCACTTTCTTTTCTACATCAAATTGATTACGTTGAATCGCCTGATTTTCGCGACGCAACACATCGATGCTACTGCGCTTTTCATCAAACACACGGCGTTTATCTTCCACATTGGCTTTAAAATCTTCTAATTTTTCTGCCAACTCTGCTACCTGTACCTCATCTTCCTTTATTTGGTTACCGGTAAAACTGATACTTTCTTCAAGGCCTGTTAATTGTCCGCCAGCTTTTTGCAAAAATTCATTTAAACTTCCTTCGCGTTCGCGTAGATATTGCAAACGTTGCGCTGCAAGGCTTTTTTCGCTTTCCTTATTTCGTACGGTAGCCAATAAATCATTATAAGCATGTTGCATTTCTTGCAATGCTCTTTCTTTTTCAATAAATCCTAATTTCTCTTGTTCTAAAGCAGCTTCCTCGGTGGCAATAGCGGCTTCTAATTCAATTCGTTTATCTACTTCCGATTTTTGCTTTTCGTTCAAATCACGATAGGTAATATTGAAGCCTTCCAAAGCAGCTTTGGCCAATTCAACACTAATTTCTTTGTACTCCTTCTTTATTTCAAAGTATTTTTCGGCTTTCTTGGCCTGACTTTCTAAGCTTTTTAATTGGTTATTGATTTCAAACAATAAATCTTCGATACGGGCCAAATCTTGTTCGGTTGCATCCAGTTTAAGTTTTGCTTCTTTTTTTCTGGTTTTATAAATGGTGATACCGGCAGCCTGTTCCAACATTTTCCTACGGCTGTTTTCCTTATCCTTAATGATATCATCTACCATGCCCAGTTCAATGATAGCGTAACTATCGGTACTTACACCGGTATCCATAAACAGGTTATGGATATCTTTTAAGCGACAAGCAACATCATTTAAACGATATTCACTTTCGCCGCTTTTATAATATTTACGCGTAATGGTTACGGTATTAAATTCGGTAGGTAATAAATTCTTGGTGTTTTCGA
>JBJOQA010000366.1:0-3040 GCA_046050225.1 Bacteroidota bacterium
AAGACTTTTACGGAGCCTTGAATTATGATAAAAATGATACTACTCAAGTGGTAGATATTTTCCCCAATCAACAAGAAGTAGCGGTGTTATATCTGAATGAAAAACCGGATACGGGATTTTCATTTGCTGAAAACGACCAACCCCGAAAATACCAGTTTTCGGTACTCAGTTTTGCCGCAGGAGATCCTATCAGTATTGAACAAAACGGTTTTCACTACAATCAAACCGATATAACTATACAAGGTTATATGGCATGGGAAAAAGTTGCCGATATGGTTCCTTATGATTTTATACCTTCGGCGCAATAAAGCAAAATGAATCAATTAATACAACGCACCATTGAGTTTGTGCAAGCCACCCTATCAGGCGCCGAAGGCGGCCATGATTGGTTTCATATTGAACGCGTTTGGAAAACCGCCCGATTAATTGCCGCAACCGAACCCGTAAATCCATTGGTGGTAGAATTAGCCGCTTTATTGCATGATATTGCCGACTCAAAATTTCATGACGGCGATGAATCAATTGGACCGGCAAAAGCAAGTGCGTTTTTAAAATCAGCACAGGTTGATCCCGCAATCATTGACGAAGTGGTGTTAATAATTGAAAACATTTCTTTTAAAGGTGGTAATATCGAAAAAAAATATCACTCACCCGAGCTGGATGTGGTGCAGGATGCCGATCGGTTGGATGCGATTGGAGCCATAGGTATTGCGCGTGCGTTTAATTATGGCGGCTTTAAAAATCGTGCTTTATATGATCCGGCTATTGCGCCAGATTTACAAATGGATAAAGAAACTTACAAAAAAAATACGGCACCCACCATCAATCATTTTTACGAAAAATTATTATTGCTGAAAGATCGCATGAATACCGCAACCGGAAAGGTATTGGCCGAACAACGACATGCATTTATGGAGCAATATCTAGAACAGTTTTATGCCGAATGGCATGGCCAACGATAGGTTAATTAAGGTTGGAGTAAGATAGAATCTCCGCCCGCACAATCTCCTGTAACCGGAATTAATTGAATCAAGTCAGCTTTTGTTTTTAAACCAATGTTTTTTTGTTTGATTTCATCGGCCGACAAATAGCGATGATTAACCATTGAAAAACTGAAAATGGTGGTTCCTCTTAAAACGGTATCAACAAATTGGAATTGTGCGTCAAATTGGCTGCTATCTGTATTGGGTAACAGTTTTACAAGTTGCAAATTGCTACTATCGGTTTTAAAACTGCAGGGCCCGCCGGTAGGAATTTTGGGTAGTTGATTACAACCAATTACAGCAATTAGCAAGCAACATCCAAGAATTTTATTTTTCATTTATCCAAGTTACAAATTACGAGCTGAGATTTAAAATCGTTCTAAAAGTTAAATTAATTCGAGGATGTTTAATAGCGGCGGTTTTAGGTAAGGCATGTTGCCAATGCTGTTGGGTATAGCCTCGCATCAACAGCAAACTTCCGGCTTCTAATAATAAAGAAATTTGCTTTTTTGTTTGCTTATGTTTAAAACAAAAACTTCTGGCTGCACCTAAACTAAAGGATGCAATACAATTAGGCATCCCCAACTCTTTTTCATCATCGCTATGCCAGCCCATCCCTTCTTCGCCGTTGTGATATAAATTGAGTAAACAAGAATTGAAGCTTTGCCGGGTTTTATCAAAAATAAGTTGTTTAATTTCCTGCAAAGCAGGCGTCCAATTAATAGGTTGTTTTGTTCTGCCAGAATAACGGTATGTTACACCTTCATCGGCTACCCAAGCCATTTTTCGTTTCGTAACAATAGGCTTACCAAACATGATCAATTCATCTGGTTGCCAACTAATTTCTTGCAGTAAATTTTGAAGTAAGCGTTGACAATGTTGCGCATTGATTAGCGGACTAAAATAATGCACTTCCCCATCGTAGGGTAGCAGATTGGCATTGGGCGATTGAAATAAATTTGTTTGCATGATACCAAATTTAACAAGCGATAATACAATGATAAACACCAAATTCTTTTTTTAGTTTTCTAAAGAAGAAAAGAACCGGTGGATTATTGGTGCGAAACGTTCAAAAAATCTACTGTATTTTTTAAAAAAAACTATGGTAGTTTATTCCGAAACATTAGTTCAACAGGCCTGTATGCGTGTACCCGGCTTTTTGGCAATGCAAGAAAAGTTTTTGCAACAAATGATTATTCGCGATAAGGCAAAAAGCACCTACAAAAATTATATTCGTTGCTTGGCAAAAATGGCATTACATTTTCAACGATTGCCTACCGAAATAAGTTTACAAGAGCTTGATGAATATCTCTTTTATGTAAAACAACAATACAGTCCATTTGAAACCACTTGGGAATCAAACTTTAAACATACCATTTCAGGTTTAGCTTTTTTATACCGTATGGAAGGCATGTCAACCTACCATTTACATCTGCCGCCTATTAAAAAAATACATCGATTACCTACCGTTTTAAATCGAATGGAGATTACACGCCTTCTCAATCGTCCGCTTAAATTAGAACATCGTTTAATTATTGCAGTATTATATGATTGTGGCTTACGCAGCAGTGAACTTAAAAATTTACGATTATCGGATATTGACTTTGACAGGAAAATGCTGCATATCAGAGAAAGCAAGGGTAAGAAGGATCGCTATATTCCATTCAGCGATTTTTTGCATTCAGTACTTCAAACGTATATTCAAGATAGAAAGCCCATTACTTGGCTACTCAATGGTAGAGATCCTGCAAATCAATATAAATACACAGCGCGCAGCTATTCTAATCGCGGCATCAATTGGATGGTAAAACGAGCTGTAGAACAAGCCGGCATTATCAAGCATGTTAATGTGCATACTTTCAGACATACTTTTGCTACACATCAATTAGAGAATGGGGTTGATTTGTTAACGATTCGAAACTGGTTAGGCCATAGCAATATCAGTACTACAATGGTTTATTTGCAAGTGGCACAAATTAAACCTAAAGACAGTGTTAGCTTGTTAGATCTATTGCCAAATATTCGTTTATTGCGGCCCAAGCAATTGGAACTGGCCT
>JBJOQA010000367.1:0-7047 GCA_046050225.1 Bacteroidota bacterium
GCATTTAGAAGCCGATCAGGTATTTAAATATCAAAAAGCATTTGGCTATAGTACCGAAGATATTGAAACCATCATCGCGCCTATGGCATTGGATGGTAAAGAGCCTATCGGCTCGACGGGTACCGATGTGCCATTGGCTGTATTAAGCGATCAGCCGCAGCATTTAAGTGCTTATTTCAAGCAATTATTTGCGCAAGTAACAAATCCGCCAATCGATCCAATTCGAGAGCGTTTGGTAATGTCTTTATCCACGTTCGTGGGAAATAATGGTAACCTGTTGCTCGAAGATCCATTAAGCTGTCATACCGTAGCATTGAAGCATCCGGTGTTATCCAATTTCGAACTAGAAAAAATTAGAAGTATTGATACCGGCATCTTCCAAGCAAAAACATTGCAGATGTATTATCGTGCCGATGGTAAGCCCGGTAGTTTGCAAAAGGCATTAGATCGTATTTGTAGATATGCGGTAGATGCCGTGGAGGATGGATTTGAAGTATTGATCTTAACCGATCGCGCTATTGACTCTGATCACGCGCCCATCCCGTCGTTATTGGCGTTAGCAGCCGTGCATCATCATCTCATTCGCAAAGGCTTGCGTGGCTCGGTGGGTATTGTTGTAGAAGCCGGTGATGTGTGGGAAGTGCATCATTTTGCTTGTTTAATTGGCTTTGGTGCTACCGCGATAAATCCTTATTTGGCTTTATCTACTATCCGCGACATGAAGTTAAGTGGCAAAATCAAAACTGATAAGGATGTTGAAGAATTGAAAAAAAATTATGTGAAAGCTGTAAATGAGGGCTTGTTGAAAGTATTCTCCAAAATGGGTATTTCAACATTGCAATCTTATCAAGGTGCACAAATTTTTGAAATTGTAGGTTTAAATAAAAGTGTAGTTGATAAATATTTTACGGGCGCCACTTCTCGCATAGAGGGTTTGGGCTTGGATGAAATTGCACGCGAAAATTTGGCCAAACATCGCTTTGCATTTTCGCGTAAAGAAGTGCCGGTAGATCGTTTGCCTGTGGGCGGTTTGTATCAATGGAAACGTAAAGGTGAATTCCATCTTTTTAATCCGCAAACCATCCACTTGTTGCAATATTCTACGCGCATGGGTGATTATGGTACTTTTAAAAAGTATTCCAAAACGGTGAATGAGCAAAGTGAGAAAGCATGCACGTTGCGTAGTTTGTTTGATTTTAATTATCATCGTCAACCAATCTCTCTTGATGAAGTAGAACCTGCTTCCGAAATATATAAGCGTTTTGCTACAGGCGCCATGAGCTTCGGTTCTATTTCGCACGAGGCGCATAGTACATTGGCGGTTGCCATGAATCGCTTGGGTGGCAAAAGCAATACAGGCGAGGGTGGTGAGGATGAAGCACGTTATATCCCGCTCGAAAACGGCGATAGCATGCGCAGTGCTATCAAACAAGTAGCATCTGCACGTTTTGGTGTAACGAGTAATTACCTTACGCAAGCGGATGAAATTCAAATAAAAATGGCGCAAGGCGCGAAACCGGGAGAGGGCGGACAATTACCCGGTGATAAAGTGGATGAATGGATTGGTAAAGTGCGTCATGCTACACCGGGTGTGGGTTTGATTTCGCCACCACCACATCACGATATTTATTCTATCGAAGATTTAGCACAGTTAATTTTTGATTTAAAAAATGCAAATCGCGCTGCACGTATCAATGTTAAATTGGTAAGTAAATCGGGTGTGGGAACCATTGCTGCCGGTGTGGCTAAAGCCAAAGCAGATGTGGTTTTAATTGCAGGTAATGATGGTGGTACCGGTGCGTCGCCATTAAGTTCAATTAAGCATGCGGGTTTACCATGGGAATTGGGTTTGGCCGAAGCCCATCAAACCTTAGTGCGTAATAAATTGCGCAGTAGGGTTGTATTGCAAACCGATGGCCAATTAAAAACGGGTAGAGATATCGCGGTAGCGGCTTTATTGGGCGCCGAAGAATGGGGTGTTGCAACCGCTGCATTGGTTACCGAAGGTTGTATCATGATGCGTAAATGTCATTTAAATACTTGTCCGGTTGGTGTTGCCACCCAAGACCCCGACTTACGTAAACGCTTTTCCGGCAATGCCGATGCCATCGTTAATCTCTTTCAATATCTAACCGAAGAATTGCGTGAAATAATGGCGCAGCTTGGATTTAGAACGGTGAATGAAATGATTGGTCAGGTAGATTGTTTGCAAATGCGTAACGACATCACGCATTGGAAAACCAGTAAATTAGATTTGTCGCCCATCTTGTATAAAGAACCGGCATCCATTCATACGGGCTTGTATAATAAAGAAACACAAGATCATGAATTAACCCAAATTCTCGATTGGAAATTGTTGGAAGCCGCAAAACCGGCTTTAGAAAATCAGCAACCGGTATCGGCGAGTTTCCCGGTTATCAACCTAAATCGCACGGTGGGTACCTTGTTATCAAATGAGATTTCTAAACGTTACCAATCAGCGGGTTTACCGGAGGATACAATTCAGTTTAAGTTTACGGGTACGGCCGGACAAAGTTTTGGTGCCTTCAATACCAAAGGCATTAAGCTCGAGTTAGAAGGCGATGCCAATGACTATTTTGGTAAAGGTTTAAGCGGCGCTAAATTAATCGTGTATCCATCGGCGTTAGCCAGTTTCGTTCCTGAAGATAATATCATCATCGGCAATGTAGCATTTTATGGTGCAACCTCCGGCGAAGCCTATATCCGTGGTAAAGCGGGCGAACGTTTTGCCGTGCGCAATTCAGGCGCAACTGCAGTGGTAGAAGGCGTTGGTGATCATGGTTGCGAATATATGACCGGCGGAACGGTGGTGATTTTGGGCAATACCGGCCGAAATTTTGCTGCCGGCATGAGTGGCGGTATCGCTTATGTATATGATGCTAATGGTAAGTTTAGTAAGAATTGTAATACCGAAATGGTGGACTTAGATCAAGTGGAAGAAGATGATTATGAAGTATTGCTAGCCTTGCTTACTAAACATCATGTGTACACGAAAAGTACCGTTGCCGGATTTATTTTAAACGATTGGGAATCGCAAGTGAAAAACATCGTTAAAGTATTTCCGCGCGATTACAAGCGAATTTTGGCAAAACGAAAATTGTCGGTGCCAACCAAATAACCAATATCGCTTAACAGTAATCTGAATCAATTTTTATCATTTTTAATTCGACTGATATATGGGTAAGCCAACCGGATTTATAGAATTTACGAGAGAATTGCCTGCACGCAGGCCGGTGGAGGAAAGATTAAAAGATTATAATGAATTTGTAACACGTTTTAACGACGAGCAACTACAACGTCAATCCTCACGCTGTATGAATTGCGGCGTACCTTTTTGCCATAGCGGTTGCCCGTTAGGGAATGTGATTCCCGAATTTAACGATGCGGTGTATAGGCAATCATGGAAAGAGGCCTACGACATCCTTTCTTCTACCAATAACTTTCCTGAATTTACAGGTAGAATTTGCCCTGCGCCTTGTGAATCAGCCTGCGTATTAGGAATCAATCAACCTGCAATCACTATTGAGGAAATTGAAAAACATATCATCGAAATTGCTTTTGAAAAAGGATATGTGCAACCCAAAAAAGTGCATCAGCGTACCGGCAAAAAAGTAGCAGTAGTGGGTAGTGGTCCTGCCGGCTTAGCCGCCGCTGCGCAATTAAATTTAGCCGGTCACGCGGTTACTGTTTTCGAAAGAGATGAGCAGGCCGGTGGTTTATTACGCTATGGTATACCGGATTTTAAACTGGAAAAATGGGTGATAGACAGAAGGGTTGAATTATTGGAAGCTGAAGGTATTCAATTTAAATACCGTGCCAATGTGGGCTTAAATATTTCTATCAGTGATTTGCTGCGCGAATATCATGCAATTGTTTTGGCCGGCGGTTCAACCGATCCGCGCAATTTAGACATCCCCGGCAGGGAATTAAACGGAGTTTATTTTGCCATGCAGTTTTTGAAGCAACAAAATAAACGTAATGCAGGATTGGCAATAGTTGCAGATGAACAATCCGGAAAAATTGAAAGTAATTTATTAACGCATGAATTACTGGCAACCGGAAAAAATGTGGTAGTAATAGGTGGGGGAGATACCGGTAGTGATTGCGTGGGTACCAGTAACCGACAAGGCGCTGCATCGGTAACGCAGTTTGAGTTGTTGCCGCAGCCTCCTAAAGAACGTAATGAGGTAATGCCTTGGCCTACTTATCCTATGTTATTAAAAAATACCTCCTCACATGAAGAGGGCTGCGATCGCAAATTTGCAGTGGCAACCAAAGAATTTATCGGAGATGCAGCAGGTAATTTGAAGGCCTTGAAAATTGTTGATCTGGAGTGGAAAATTGAAAATGGTCGCCCTGCAAAATTCACCGAAATACCGGGTAGTGAAAGAGAGATACCCTGCGAATTAGCTTTGTTAGCCATGGGGTTTGTGCATCCATTACATCAAGGGTTAATTGAAGAATTAGCTTTGGAATTAGATGATAGAGGCAATGTGCGAGCATCTGAAAAGAAATATCAAACTAGCATCCAAAAAATATTTACCGCCGGAGATATGCGTCGGGGCCAATCACTGGTAGTGTGGGCAATAAAAGAGGGTAGAGAATGTGCCACTAGAGTGGATGAATTCTTAGTGGGTACCTCTCAATTAGAATTGGCCGACGATAATGCGGTAGCGCGTTATTTATAAATTCAAGCAAATTTACTTTAAGGCTTCATTTGTATTTTTAATAGGCCATCGTTTGCACAGCATGTTAGTAATATTTTTAACAACAATTTTGTAATATTAAATTAGCTTTCATATATTCGTTTCTTTATCTACCAAAACTAAATTTTAGCAAGACATGAAAAAAATTACCCTTTTCTTGATTAGTGCGCTGATTATTTTTACTTCAGCTACTGTAGCACCAACAGTTAAACCAATTGATCCTTCAAAAGTAAAAACCATCAACGCTGCTATTGAATTAGCAAAAGCAGATGGTAAAGTTTCAAGTAAAGAGTTAAGAAACATTGCAGAAATTGCAAAAGGTCAAAAATTAAGCCTTAAAGAAAGAATCGCTTTAAAAGTTTTTGGTAAAAAAATCGGAAACAAAATGGTTGCTGACAGCAACAATGCTGTTTATGGTGGCAAATCTCAATTAATTGCTTTATTACTTTGTTTATTCTTGGGTGGTTTGGGTATTCACAGATTTTACTTAGGTTATACTTGGCAAGGTGTTGTTCAATTGTTAACCGCTGGCGGTTGTGGTATTTGGGCTTTGATTGATTTAATTCGTATCATCTTGGGTACATTAGAACCTAAAGATGGCGGTTACGATCAAACTTTGTAATCCATAAAAGTTAAATTAGTTATAGGCTGCTATTTTTAGCAGCCTTTTTAATTATTGCTATCTACTATTGGCCGATGAAATTTATTCTATAATTTCACGACTCTAAAATAATTTTATAATTCTTTCCTTTATATGTTTTTCGCCAACAAAAAATTCCACTATAATTTTTTAAGAATTCAGGTGGTTGTTTTAATCCTTATTCCTATTATTTTATTGCTATTGCCTGCCACATTTTTTGATAATGGTAAAACAATATGTCTTTCTCAATTATTGGCAAATACAGAATGCTATGCATGCGGATTAACCCGAGGCATACAACATTTAATTCATTTTGATTTTGAAGAGGCCTACGCCTATAATATGGGGAGTTTTATTGTATTCCCGTTAATCGGTTTCTTGTGGATAAAGTGGATTATTGATTCTTGGAAAAAGTCGAAACGCATCAAAAAGAGTTTAGAACAAACCAGCCAAATATCACAGTAGGTGATTTTGTCTTGTTGCTTCTAATAATTGGCAAGATTTAATTTTGATCTGCGGAGGTGGTAGCAATTTCGGTAGACGTAAATTGCAGATTATTGTTGGCAGGAATGTTTTTTACATTTCTGCGGTAGTTTTTAAACATGCTCATCCAACGAAGTTTAAGCACACCTAAGATTCCTTCTTTCACAATTCCCTTGTTCATTTTACTATCGCCTAATTTTCGATCAATAAAAGTGATAGGTACTTCTGCAATTAAAAAGTCTAGTTTCCAAACGGCAAATTTCATTTCAATTTGGAACGCATATCCAACAAAACGAATACCGGTAAAGTTCATCGTTTCTAATACTTCTCTTCTATAGCAAACAAAACCCGCTGTAGGGTCTTTAATAGGCATCCAAGTAATAATGCGAGTGTACAAGGAAGCACCTTTTGAAAGGAAAATTCTATCAGATGGCCAATTTTCAACAGCCCCTCCTTTAATGTAGCGAGAACCTATAGCTAATCCGGCGCCATTCTTACAAACAACATAGAGGCGTTCTAAATCTTTTGGATTGTGCGAAAAATTGGCATCCATTTCAAAAATGAATTGATAATTATTGCGCAGTGCCCACTTAAATCCATGGATATAAGCAGTACCCAAACCTAACTTTCCTTTACGTTCTTCCAAAAATAATTGTCCGGGAAATTCTGGTAACATCGATTTTACTACGTCGGCTGTTCCATCGGGTGAACCATCATCAATGATAAGAACATGATAGCCCAATTGCAGGTCGAAAACCGCATTGATAATGTTTTTTACATTGTCAATTTCATTATAAGTAGGTATGATTACAATCTTTTCCAATAGCCTTTACCTGATGTAAAACGAATGTACAATTTGTATTTGAAATTTAGCGATACTTCTTTTCAACAAACAGACCCTTTTAGTTATTTTTTAACAGGGTTCGATTAAGGATTTCTGTGAGCTTTTGTTTGGTGTGCAATGGAAAGTCGCCACGCATCATCCAATCATAATACTGTGGTTCTGACCGCAATACATCTGTAACCGGCCTGCCTTTGTGTTTACCAAAATTGAACACTTCTACACCTTTGTCGTCAAATAAAAAGCGACGTGCGTAATCCACTATTTTTTCTTCTCCAATCACCCCTAATATGCTCTCAACCGAATCGCCCAGTTTTGGATAACGCTCCATCTGCGCCAGCAAAACCTCAATGGTG
>JBJOQA010000368.1:0-6592 GCA_046050225.1 Bacteroidota bacterium
AATGGTAACTTTTGAAGAGGTTACTGCCAATATTACTCCAACCGCATCAAAGTAATTTTTTTACGCGCACTAAATTTTGAAAATCATGGCATCGCAGCAAGAATTTTCAACACTCATTCAACAACAGCAGCCAGTATTAGTAGATTTTTTTGCTACTTGGTGTGGCCCCTGTAAAATGATGACACCTATTTTAACCGATGTTAAAGCAAAGTTGGGCGAACAAGTACGCATCATTAAAATTGATGTAGATAAACATCCTGCGTTAGCAGCCGAGCTACAAGTACAGGGCGTACCTACTTTAATGCTCTTTAAATCGGGCAAATTGCTTTGGCGCCAAAGCGGTGTTGTTCCGGCTGCTCAACTGCAACAAATTATTCAAAAAAATAGTTAATATGAACCAAGCTCCTACCCATTTTTACGATGTACAGGTACATTGGGAAACGAAACGTAAAGGAACATTAAGTGCCGATTCTTTGCATGAAACCATAACGGTAGCAACTCCGCCTGAGTTTGCCAATGGGATGCCCGGCATTTGGTCGCCCGAACATTTATTGGTTGCGGCGGTAAACAGTTGTTTAATGACTACATTTTTGGCGATTGCCGAAAATTTTAAACTCGGCTACGCCGGATTTGAAAGCAAGGCTACCGGCAAGTTAGAGATGGTTGAAGGCAAGTATATGATTAGTGAAATTGAGCTGAAGCCTACCGTAATTATTGAAGATGAAAGCCTGATGGAAAAAGCATTTAAAATTTTACATAAGTCAGAGGCGAATTGCTTAATTTCAAATTCTATTAAATCAAAAATTATATTTCACCCCCAGGTTAAGTTACAATCCTTGACACATGCACATGATTAGTAAAAAATATCTCGCCATCATCTTTATTTCTTTTTCTGTTTTGTTGTTTAGTTGTCAATCGGCATCCGACACGGTATCTATTGATGCAATTGCCTTTCAGCAGCAATTAAAACAACAGCCAACGGCAACTATTTTAGATGTTAGAACCCCGGCTGAATTTGCTACGGGACATATTGAAAAAGCAATTAACATCGACATGAATGATGAAAAATTTGCTGAGCGTTTACAAGAATTAAAAAAAGACCAACCTGTATACGTGTATTGCCTTTCGGGAGCAAGAAGTAATAGCGCGGCTGTGCTTTTAAAAGAAAAAGGATTTAATAAAGTGATTGATTTACAAGGAGGGTTACTTACATGGAAAGCGGCCGGATTGCCTGTAACCGGAAATGAGGCTACCGCCGCAAAAGAAGCGCCAGTGGGCGATGCAACCTTTCAAGCCCAAATTCGTTCATCAGAATGGGTTTTAGTTGATTTCAATGCCACTTGGTGTGGCCCTTGTAAGCAGTTGGCACCCGAATTAGACGCTTTAGTAAAAGATCATCCACAAATTAAATTAGTAAAAATTGACGTAGATGAGCAATCTGATTTGGCCACTCAAATAGGAATTACCCAAATTCCACTTATTCATTTGTATCATCAGGGCAAAGAGGTTTGGAATTATACCGGCTATATTTCAAAAGAAGATATTGAACAACAAATTAAATTATAAGGCCGTTTAGGCCTTTTTTTTACCGCCATGAATCAATTATTTGAACCTGAATTAGCCGGCATTTTTTATGATGAAGTACAAATAATGGCTTTTCAGCCAGGGGATGTAATATTAGATATTGGTCAACCTATTCGGGCAATTCCTATCATTCTTTCCGGCATTATTAAAGTATCACGTACAGACGAAGATGGCAGAGAATTGTTACTATATTACATCAATGCCAATGAAAGTTGCGCCATGACTTTTACCAGTTATATGGATCAACAATTTAGCGAAATCAAAGCTACTGCAGAGGAAGCCGGTGAACTAGCGGCTATTCCGATACAAAAAATGGATGAATGGATGATTCTGTTTCCTACTTGGAAAAGTTTTGTTATGCGCACGATTAAAACTCGATTTAATGAGTTATTAAAAACAATTGACCATATCGCTTTTAAAAGGTTGGATGAACGCTTAATCACCTATTTAAAAGACAAATCGCAGGCCACCGGATCTAGTTTGATTAACCTTTCGCACGAACAAATTGCACAAGATTTAGCAAGCAATCGAGTGGTTATTTCACGATTACTCAAAACATTAGAAACAAACCACAAACTCCTGCTCTATCGACACCAAATTAAGTTGCTAAAAGACTTATAATAAGCAAATTCAAGCCAATTGGAGAATTGTAACCCAGGTTACAATAGGGTAAATAAAATCAACTCATATTTGAGGTATAAAAATCATCAATTATGAAAAAAAACATGGGAACAGCAGATAGAGCGATTCGCTTGATTCTTGCAGCAGTTGCAATTGCATTATTTGCAACCGGAACAGTAACCGGTACTTTAGGTATAGTTTTAGCAGTAGCCGGCGGTGTATTTGTATTAACCAGTCTTGTTAGTTTTTGTCCTTTGTATCCAATTTTAGGTATAAATACCTGTAGCAAGAAGTAATTTAATATAGTAAAGTAGTTTCTCATCTTTTTTGATGTAATACTCAATTTACTAAAACGAAGCTGCCAGGTAAAACCATTACCAATTAAACACTATTAAAAAGCCGAGAAGAAGTACTTCCCGGCTTTTTTAATTTTTTTATGAGGGTTGTTAATTCCCCCCTTTTTGTACAAATCGATTTAATTCTTCTTTTGAAGCATCAAAATCAAATACTTTATTGATTTTAAAATAATTACCTCTGTCGTATGTATGCTTGTAAGCAAATTTTGCAAACTGTAATTTTGAATCTTCAAAATCAAACAATGCGCAAATTTGCGCTACTTGATCAGCCGTTAGGCAATTTGCCCCAACAATGGTTTTGGCGGTGCTTAATTTGGTATTTTCAAAATCGGCATCCGAAATACTTTGTTTTGCCGAAGAAAAGTCACCCGCATTCATAGGCATCGCGCAACCTACCGGTCCGTTATAACCCGGCACATAAACTACCACGGCAGGTTGTTGCTGAATGGGCGATTGACGAATAGGCGTTCCTCCTTGTATCGGATTACGTGCAATGAATTCATCCAATTCGCGCACCATGCTACTGGTAGAGAACGCCTTGTATACTTCCTCATAATTTTGGGGATCATAACAACGACTGTAAGCGGCTTTGGCCAAGGCTAGTTTATCGGTACTTAAAACCAACGCGCTGCAAAGTGTACTAATTTGTACGGCTGTTAAACAATATGCCTGAACAATTTTTTCAGCCACAATTTGTTTGCCACCTGCGGTTGATTGGCTACGTACACGATCTAATTGCGCTGCAAATTCGCTATTGGTTAAGGGGTTCAAACAACGACCACCAACTTGTTGCACATTACTGTTCGATTGGCTTGAATAAGTGCTGGAAGTTTGGCTACTTGTGGTTTGCATCTGCACATTACTATTCATTCCATTGTTATGATTAGAACCGGCAGAAACGCCCATATTGAAGTTAACATTGCCCTGTTGATCATTCACATTCATATTAAAGGAAACGCCTTCTCCTCCCTGTAAATTGGGCAATGGATCGGAATGATAAACTACAATTTGGCTAGGCGGAACAGGTGCACCAACACGATCGCTTTCAATAGGTATTTCACCCATTGTGCGAATTACATACAAACCGGTATTGCCGGCATTTTTTACTTTGGGTTGAATTATCCAAGTTTTCTCCATATCCGGTGTAACCGAAACCTTGTCGTCGATTACAGCAATATTAGGATTTTGGAATTTGATACGTACACTGTAAATAACCGGTGCCGACATATCTGTTAAATGGATATTTGACATCGGTTCGGCATTTTGTTGGATACCATTAATAACCAAGAAGAATTTTTCTTCATTGGCGGTATAAAAAATCATGTTTGCTTTTTGTGCCCAAGAGGCTGTACTAAAAATAAACAGCACCAAAAGGATGGGTAAAATTTTTTTATTCATATGAAAAGTTTGGTTATAGCGGGTGCAAAAGACAAATTTTGCACCAAAAATCCATTTTCAAAAATACGGATATACAATTAACTGTTAAAAAGTTAAGGCAATTTTTAAGGATGGACCGCCTGCTAAGAATATGAGTTCGGTAAAATTTAGATTAATTCTTTCAACTTTTGAATCACAAGATCTACCTCTTCCTTGCGATTATGTTTGCTAAAACTAAAGCGAACTGCCAATTGGTTGGGATTGCTGTTAATAGCCCTAATAACATGCGAACCGGCGTCTGCTCCGCTGGTGCAGGCGCTTCCGCCACTGGCGCAAATATTATTAATATCAAGGTTAAACAACAACATTTCGCTTTTTTCGGTTTTAGGGAAACTCACATTTAATACAGTATATAGACTTTGACCTAATACATCACCATTAAAAGCAACTCCGGGAATATGCTTTTTGAGTTCCTCGTACATGTAATATTTAAGCGTACCGATATAGGCTGCATCTTCTTCATGATTTTGTTCAGCCAATTCTAGCGCTTTGGCAAATCCTACAATACCATATAAATTTTCGGTACCGGCGCGCATATTGCGTTCTTGTCCGCCGCCATGTACAAAGGGCTTAATTCGAACATTTTCGTTGATATACAATAAACCTACGCCTTTAGGACCATGAAACTTATGTGCCGCTCCCGTAACAAAATGAACGGGCGTATTACGTAAATCAAATTTATAATGACCCACTGTTTGAACCGTATCACTATGAAAAATGGCGTTATATAAACGGCACAATTCACCTACCGCATGAATATCCAACAAATTACCAATTTCATTATTGGCATGCATTAAAGTAACCAAACTACGTTCTTCGGTTGCAGCCAATAAACGTTCTAAATCTTCCAAATCAACATGGCCGTTGGGCTGCAATTTTACATAGCTAACCTTGGCAATATCCTGTAAGTTGAGGTTTTCTACGGTATGTAAAGTTGCGTGATGTTCTATGCGAGAAGTAATGATATGGGTGCATCCTAAGTCGCGCACTGCAGAAGTAATAGCCGTATTGCTGCTTTCGGTTCCGCCGCTGGTGAAAAATATTTCGGCAGGATGCGCATTCAATAATTTAGCCACTGTTTTACGAGCCTGTTCAATGGCCATACGTGATTCTCTCCCATATGAATATATAGAGGAGGGATTTCCGAATTTTTCGGTAAGATAGGGCATCATGGCGGCTAACACTTCTGAATCTAAAGCAGTGGTAGCGGCATTGTCGAAATAAATTCTATTTGCTGGCATCTTTCAAACAGTTAAAAAAAACTATAATAATTCGCTGATATCTTTCATCAATCGTTTTGCAATATGATCGGCTGTAGTTTCCATGCTACTTTCGGCATAGATACGTATAATTGGTTCGGTATTACTGGTACGCAAGTGAACCCAATCGGTATCAAATTCAATTTTTAAACCATCCTCAGTATTAATAGGTTGATTCTTGTATTTGATTTTTATTGCTTCAAATATTTTTTGAACATCTACCCCTTTTTCGAGCGTAATTTTATTTTTACTCATGAAGTAATCCGGGTAAGTATTGCGCAATTGTTTGATGGTTTTTTTGCTATGCGCAAGATGACTTAAAAACAAGCCAATTCCGATTAAAGCATCACGACCGTAATGTAAATCAGGAACGATAATACCTCCATTACCTTCACCTCCAATAACAGCCTCAACCGCTTTCATTTTGTTTACCACGTTTACTTCACCAACTGCACTTGGAAAATATTGACCGCCATTTTTTTCTGTTACATCGCGTAAAGCGCGGGTACTCGACATATTAGAAACGGTATTGCCTTTACGTTGGCTTAAAACATAATCAGCTACCGCAACGAGTGTATATTCTTCTCCAAACATGCTACCGTCTTCACACACAAAACATAGACGATCTACATCCGGATCTACTGCAATACCTAAGCTTGCATTGTGTTTCACCACCTCGCTACTCAGTTCTCTTAAATGCTCCGGCAATGGTTCGGGATTGTGGGCAAATTTACCGGTAACTTCTTCATTCAATACAACAATATCTTTTACCCCTAGGGCGCGTAACATCGCCGGAACGGCAATGGCGCCGGTACTATTCACCGCATCCACCACAACTTTAAACTTTGCTTTTTTGATAGCAGCTGCATCTACCAATGGATAATGCAATACCGCGTCGATATGCTTTTGCAAACTGTTTTGATCAGTTGAAGTAATGCCTAATTTATCAACCTGAACAAAATTAAAATCTTCGCGAGCAGCGATATCCAATACTTGCTGCCCTTGATCGCTATTAATGAATTCGCCTTTATGATTTAGCAATTTCAAGGCATTCCATTCTTTAGGATTATGACTGGCTGTAAGTATGATACCTCCTTGTGCATTTTCAAAAACCACAGCCATTTCAACAGTTGGAGTGGTACTATAATCCAAATCAATTACATCAATCCCTAAACTATTGAGCGTGCTAATTACCAAACTCTTAACTAATGCGCCACTGATGCGGCCATCTCTTCCCACCACCACTTTAATGTTTGGTGCATTTTTATCCGCTACCGTTTCAGCCAATAACAAACTACCATAGGCAGCGGTAAATTTTACTACATCCACCGGGGT
>JBJOQA010000369.1:0-5279 GCA_046050225.1 Bacteroidota bacterium
ATATCTTTTAAGCGACAAGCAACATCATTTAAACGATATTCACTTTCGCCGCTTTTATAATATTTACGCGTAATGGTTACGGTATTAAATTCGGTAGGTAATAAATTCTTGGTGTTTTCGAAGGTTAAACTCACTTCGGCCAAGCCGGAGGCTGAACGGCTTTTGGAACCGTTAAATACCAAACTTTCCAGGTTTTCGCTTCGCAGATTACTAATTTTGTGTTCGCCGATTACCCAGCGAATACTATCAATAATATTACTTTTACCACAGCCATTTGGGCCAATTACACCGGTAATGCCTTCGTCAAAATTGAGTACAGTTTTATCAGCAAAACTTTTAAACCCTTTGATTTCTAAACTCTTTAATCGCACGTTATAAAATTTTTGTAGGAGGGCAAATATATACGATTGAAGGGAGGAAAACGGGCTAAATGTATTCACCAGTTATTCATAGCAATTAACAGGTTATCCACATTTTAATGCGCAAAAAATGTTTATAAAGAAAGAATGAACTGAAAAATATTTTAAATGATATTAAGCACATTTCAAACATAACTAACAGATTTACAGGCAATTTCTAACTTGGGCACAATTATTTAGGGCTTATAGCGTTAAGGGATTACCTTTAAGTAATGTTGAGGCACTAATATTACACAAATATTATATGTATATAGCGCCTGTAACGATTGTCATTACATAACTTAGGCCTAGTAAATGCTTGGCTGAATTAAATGGAAATGATATTTTTGTAGCAGGCAGCAGGTCAAAAACTTAAGGTTATATTTTGTTATAAAAAATGTAACTTGTTGAGCGCCATATTAAATTTGTTAGGAGTTAGCCCAAAGTTTATTCATTATTGTAACCCTTTTCTCATACATACATTACCATTATTTCAAATTATATGAAAAAGATGCTTCACTGCTTTGCAGTATTGTTTGCCGTAATTACGATTAGTGCTTCTTGCGGATCCACTAAACAAACCACGTATTTCTATGAGGTAAAAGATACCACTATCATGACTAGCGCGGTTGAATTGGAATACAGCATTCAACCTAATGACATCTTAAGTATTTATGTTACCTCCTTAAATCCGGAAGCCAGTGCCGTTTTTAACACCACCAATAATTTTGTTATTACCTCTTCCACCTCTGCAGGCGGTAATGCTGCTTCATCCGGATACTTGGTTAATTTAGAAGGGTATATTCAAATGCCGATGATTGGTAATATCAAAGCAGCAGGCTTAAGTAAAAAGCAATTAAAGGAGCTAATTACTAAAACGATACTTGACAAAAAATTACTGCTTGACCCCATTGTTACGGTTCGATTCTTAAATTATGAAGTTACCGTTATTGGTGAAGTAGCTAAACCTACAGTCATTACTGTTCCCAGCGAAAAAATAACCATCTTAAAAGCATTGGGATTAGCCGGTGATATCACCATCTTTGGTAAAAAAGATAATGTTTTATTGATTCGTGAGCGTGAAGGCAAGAAAAAAGTAATTCGAGTTGATTTGAGCGATCCACATTTCTTAGAATCACCTTATTACTTCCTACAACCCAATGATGTAGTTTATGTAGAAGCCAATAAAAACAAAGTAACATCGAACAGTCGCACCTTACAAATATTACCTACTATCTTAAGTAGCTTATCATTTTTAACGGTTGTAATTGTTCAGATTTTTACCAACAATAAGTAATCCCTTCCATGCAAATTAAGAAAGTAAAACCCCCTACTCCAGCAGCTGCCGATGATAACCAGTTAGGTGCAATTTTCATAAAATACCTGGCATTTTGGCCTTTGTTTATAATCAGCCTTGTTCTTTGTATGGCCGGTGGATATTATTTTATCAAATCTAGTATCCCGCAATATGAAGCTACTGCTACCTTAATTATTAAGGATGAAAAAAAAGGGAATGATTACTCCAAAACAATGGAGGACTTGGATATCATTAATGTAAAAAAAATTAGTGAAAACGAGGTAGAGGTTTTACAATCTCGTACCATCATGGATAATGTGGTTAAAAAATTAGGTTTATATGCAGGCATTAGTGTCGAAGGGAAATTAAAAGCTCTTTCTGCCTATGTAACTTGTCCCGTACGTATTGAATTTGCACATCCCGATAAACTAAAAACAAAACCAGGCGAACTTGAAAAAATTTATTTTGATTACTTCCCCTCTGCCAATAAAGTTGTAATCAAAAACAGAAATATTGAATGTCCTTTAAATGAATTCATCAATACGCCCTATGGAGAATTGAAATTTGTTTTAAATGAACATTACAAAAGCGGACAAGAAGAAAATGCAAAGTACTATTTTAGCATTAAGAGCGTAAAAGATGTTACCAAAGGCATTTTAACATCGTTGAAAGTTTCACCAACCAATAAATTATCGAGTATTTTAAATCTTACCTATAGAGATCAAGTTCCTGAAAGAGCCGAAGACATTTTAAATGAATTATTGGGTTTTTATCGTGAATTTTCTGTTGCAGAAAAAAATAATTTGGCTAAAAACACCATTGAATCTATTGAAGAGCGCTTAAGATCTGTAAAAACGGATCTTGATTCTATTGAAGGAAAAATTCAATCCTATAAAACAACAAACAGTGCTGTTGAATTAAATAATCAAAGTAACCTGTATTTGCAAAGTGTTAGCTCTACCGATAAACAATTAGGAGAAGTTAACGTACAATTATCGGTGTTGAATGACCTTGAAAAATATGTTGCCAATCCGGATAACAATGTAGGTATTCTTCCATCTGCTGTAGGCCTAAGCGATCCTAATCTCACTCAATTAATCGCGAATTTGAATCAGGCTCAAAACGAACGAGAAAAATTACGCAAAACTGTTGCAGAAAATAACCCATTATTGCTAACGGTGAATGATCAAATTGCGCGACTTCGCCCTAATATTTTAGCGAATATTCAGAATCTGCGTAGAAATCTAGAAACCAGCAGAAACAATTTGGCAGGAAGCGCCGGAAAATACTCTTCCATGTTGAGTTATATTCCTTCTAAAGAACGCGAATTAATTGAAATTAGTCGTGATCGCCAATCAAAAAGTGATATTTATGCCTTCTTATTAAAGAAGCGCGAAGAAACGGAGCTTTCATATGTTTCTACGCCAACAGATAGCCGTGTGGTTAATCCTGCGCAGGCGGGTACCAAGCCGGTGAGTCCGCAAAAACCATTTATTTACTTAGGAGCATTTTTGCTCGGTTTGATTTTGCCAATTGTAATTGTGAATGCTAAAGAACTGGCTAATAGTAAAGTATTATATCGCAACGAAATCGAAAAATTCACGAGCATACCTGTCATCGCCGAGTTAGCACTTGATAAATCTAAAAAACCATTAGCCTTAGAGGCCGGCAAACGAACCTTTACTGCAGAACAGTTTAGAAAAATAAGAATTTCATTATTGTACTTGGGCATCGAACCAAACCACAAGAAAAAAGTATTACTTACTTCAAGTATTCCGGGTGAAGGAAAGAGTTTTATATCCTCAAACCTCGCACTCAGCCTAGCGTCTACCGGTAAAAAAGTAGTATTGGTAGATATGGATTTACACAATTCGAGCTTAGGTCGCATTTTTAATATGGAAGAGGAGAAAGGCGTAAGCGATTACCTCAATAGTAATTATGTTGCACCCGATGATATTATTCGCCAAACAGATTACGAAAATCTTCATTTCATTAATGCAGGCACCTTATTAGACAATCCTACCGAATTATTAACGAATGGCCGAATTGAACAATTAATTAGCTATTTAGAACATAATTATGATTTGGTGATTATGGATACCGCCCCAATTGTATTTGTAACAGATGCATTTTTATTGACCAATTTGGCCGATGCAACCTTGTTTGTAGTAAGGCATAATCACACGCCTAAATTGGTCATCAAAAGACTAGACGAAAAACTGATTATCAACCCATTACACAATCCTGCTATCATATTCAACGGTATAAAAACCCGTGGTTTTATGAAAAATAATTATGGCTATGGCTATGATTATGTTTATGGAAAAGGCAATAGTGGAAAAAAATATTAAGGCAGAAGCAACACATTACCGTAAATTTACGTCTTAGGTTATAGTTTCAATATCCCATGTATTTCAATCATTTAAAAAACCATTAATTACATCCTAGCGAAAACTGCATTTTTTAATTAAAAGCAGTTGCAATGAATAAAAATTGGTATGCAGTTTATACCAAAGTGAATGGTGAAAGAAAAGTGGTGAATCAAATGCTCCGTAAAAAAATTGAGCATTACTGCCCATTAAACAACCTAAGTAATACCCAAACGGGATTGCGTAAGAAAGATGTACTTGTTCCCCTATTTCAAGGGATTGTATTTGTATACACCGATGTTGCCGGATTAAAAAACATTTTGAACCTGAGTGGCGTTTCCAATATTTTATATTGGTTGGGAAAGCCGGCAATAATTCATCAAGAAGAAATTGAACAGCTTCAACATTTTACCGGCAAATACACAAGTATGCAAGTGGAAAAAATTGCTGTCAATACAAAGTCATTGCCCAAAATCACCCAAGAACAAAATGTAAAAATCGAAGGGAAAATGGTATCTGTTACGGGCTACTCCATTCGATTATCTTTACCAAGTATCGGGTTTAGCGTATGTGCAGCAATTGATAACTTTATTCCCGAAACATTCAATCCAATTTGGGAAAAAGGAAAAATTCTTTCCTAATCCATACAAGAATTCTATCTTACATTTTCCCTATTCAGAAGACGACTAAATCAATGAATGGAAAATGAATGTTTTAATTGTAATTCCCGGTTTCCCGGTTAATCCTGATCAAATTAAAGGAGGCGTGCATTCTGCTTTGGCAAATTTGCTCAAAGGATTTGTGCATTTACCTATTCAAATACGTGTAATTTCTTTTAACCGAGATATTGATTCGGTTATTCAAAAAAATATCGGCAACAATATCACTATTCATTATCATCCCGAAGGGAAATGGCCGCATGCAGTCAACTTTTTGTTGAATGGCTCCAAAGTTGTCAAAGAACATATTCGCTCCTTCAATCCGGCAATCGTTCATTTTGCGATGGGTGGTTATATCTTGCTTACCAAGTTTTTTGGCATTGAACAACGCACCCAAGTAATGACCGTACATGGTATGGCTTTTAGGGAAGCAAAACTGAAAAAGAAATTAAAAGACAAATTGGTTTTTTATACCAATGGTTGGATTGAATGGCTGTTTTGTCCTAAAAACATCATTCATATTTCAAAATATTCACGAGCCTTATTTGGCGAAAAT
>JBJOQA010000370.1:0-4936 GCA_046050225.1 Bacteroidota bacterium
TGAAATTTCCTTGCGAATAAACTTCTAAATAACTACTATCGCCATCAATTTTTACAATGTACCGGTTAAAAAAGCTGTAACCGATGATGCCGTCAATTTTTTCGCCGTAAACACTGGTTAAGATATCATAGTCATTGATATGAAAATTGAGTTTGGGTAAATCTAGTCCGCTTAGGTGAAGCTGTTGTCCGTAAGCAAAGCTAACTTTGCGTGCATTGCCTAGGCCGGTAATGATGGTGTCGGTTTTGATGGATTGGATATGGTTTTGGGCACAAGTGGTAGAGTCTAATGAAATGCCCCCGCTTCCGGTATCTAAAATAAAGTTGAGCGAATCTTTTCCATCGTTGAGCGTGGCTTGAATTACCATTACCCCGCCGCTGAAGTACCGAAAAGGGATTTTGGTGAGTAATTGCGCATCGGGTTCGTCAGACAAAACGGTTTGTCCAATTGAAATCCATCCATTTAAAAGCAGCAATATCGTTATTAAGAAAAACTTCATTTGTGTGGCTAAATAAATATACAACCAATAGCACGTACTTTTGTTATCTTTTATACAAACGGAATTATGCAATTAACCGAATTATACAAAAAAGCCCTAAACTTTGAGTTTCTTACAGTGGAGGAAGGCGTACACTTGTTTGAACGGGCACCGCTCGCCGATTTAATGTATGTAGCCAACGAAATGCGCAAGGTGCAAGTGCCGCATGGAAAGGTTACATGGATTATTGATCGCAACTTAAATACCACCAATGTATGTATTGCGAATTGTAAGTTTTGTAATTTTTATCGTGTGCCCGGACATCCGGAAGCTTATATTACCGATATTGAAACCTACAAGCAAAAAATTGATGAAACCATTCGTTATGGTGGTGAGCAATTGTTATTGCAAGGGGGCCATCATCCTGATTTGGGCCTCAGTTATTATGTTGAATTGTTTCGTGAACTCAAGCGTTTATATCCAAATATAAAATTGCATACCCTCGGGCCACCTGAAATTGCGCATATCACTAAATTAGAAAAGAGTACGCATCGCGAAGTTTTAATTGCATTAAAAGAAGCCGGATTAGATAGTTTACCGGGCCCGGGAGCCGAAATTTTAACCGATCGGGTGCGCAGGTTAATTAGTAAAGGAAAATGTGGAAGTCAGGAATGGTTAGACATTATGCATGAAGCGCATAAATTGGATATTACTACCAGTGGTACCATGATGTTTGGCCATGTTGAAACAGTTACCGAACGTTTTGAGCATTTGGTAAAAATTAGAGAAGTACAAGCTAAAAAACCTGAACACGCAAAAGGGTTTATTGCCTTTATTCCATGGACGTTTCAGGATGTAGATACTTTATTAACGCGTATTAGAGGGGTACATAATTTAACTACACCGGAAGAATATATTCGAATGATTGCTTTGAGTAGAATTATGTTACCGAATGTAAAAAATATTCAAGCAAGTTGGTTAACGGTGGGTAAACGTACGGCACAAATTTGCTTGCATGCCGGTGCCAATGATTTTGGCAGTATCATGATTGAAGAAAATGTAGTGAGTGCAGCCGGTGCGCCGCATCGATTTACGAGCAGAAGCATTCAAGAAGCTATCCGCGAAGCGGGATTTGAACCGCAATTGCGTAACCAACAATATGGGTTTAGGGAATTACCGGCGCAAATGGAAGAGCAAGTAATTACTTATTAATTTTTTAACTGACTGCCCCAACGGGCAGTCAATTTTTTTTGCACATGAAATTACGTTTTTACCTTTTTGTCATTGTTTTTAGCGCTATGCAACAATGTTTACTTGCACAATCGGTTTCTTACAAAGAACCATATCGCCCGCAATTTCACTTTTCGCCCAAGGCGCATTGGATGAACGATCCTAACGGGATGGTGTATGTGAAGGGGGTGTATCATTTGTTTTATCAGTATTATCCGGATAGTACGGTTTGGGGGCCCATGCATTGGGGCCATGCAACCAGCACCAATTTGGTGAATTGGAAGCATGAACCTGTAGCCTTGTTTCCCGATTCGTTGGGGTATATATTTTCGGGCAGTGTGGTAGTAGATGAATTGAATACCAGCAAGCTACAAGGCAAATCCATACATCCGCCCTTGGTAGCCATTTATACCTACCACCATATGGAAAAGGAAAAGGCCGGCAAAATAGATTATCAATATCAGGCCATTGCGTATAGTGTTGATTTAGGTAAAACTTGGACGAAGTACCACGCTAATCCGGTGTTGCCCAACCCCGGCACCAAAGATTTTAGAGATCCTAAAGTGATGTGGTATGCTGCTGAAAAAAAATGGGTGATGACGTTGGCTGTGGGCGATCATGTTGAATTTTATACTTCGCCTAATTTAATTGACTGGCAAAAATCGGGCAGTTTTGGTCAAACAGAAGGCAGTCATGGTGGTGTGTGGGAGTGCCCCGATTTATTTCCGATTAAAAATAGTACTACCGGCAAAACACAATGGGTTTTATTGGTAAGTATTGGCACCGGCGCGCCCGGCGGTGGCAGCGGTACGCAGTATTTTGTAGGAAGATTCAATGGTAAAACATTTGTGAATGATAATGAGGCTGCACAGCGCTTGTGGTTAGACAGAGGTTGTGATAATTACGCCGGTGTAACTTGGAGTAATGCACCCAATGGTAGAAGAATATTTTTAGGATGGATGAGTAATTGGCAATATGCGCAAGTGGTACCTACCAGTCCTTGGCGCAGTGCCATGACGTTGCCTAGGGATATGAAGTTGGTAGCAACTTCGGCGGGTAATCGACTGCAATTAAATCCGGTGCCAACGGTAGCAAAATTGCATCAAGGAGTACCGGTTACTATTGAAACAAAAAAGGCTTATCCAATTACCACTAATTATTTAGATGTACAATTTAGTTTGAGTGGATCAACCGCCAATGAGTTTGGCGTGCTGGTAAAAAATAAAAAAGGCGAACAATTAGTTGTTGGATTTAATCGATTAAAGAACAGCTATTTTATTGATCGAACCTTGGCTGGTGGTACCAAGGCTTTTCATCCTGCTTTTGCAGGTATTCAAGAATTTCCGCGCATGACAACGAGCGATAGTATAAGAATGCGCATTTATCTTGATCGTTCGTCGGTAGAGTTATTTGCCGAAGATGGTTTGATTAATATGACCGATTTGTTTTATCCGGATGAGCCATTTAACCAATTGGCCATTTACCAAAAGGGCGGTGCGGTAAAATTAATATCCGGCACGCTGCAAGGGCTCAAAAGTATTTGGTAGTATTTCACTTTTTAAAAATTATTTATGTCTGTTCAATTAAAATACAAATTGCGCCAACTACGTATTGTTGGCATATTAGAAGGGGTTTCATTTTTGGTATTATTGGGTATTTCGATGCCGTTAAAGTATTTATTTAAATTTCCGGAAGCGGTAAAATATAATGGTTGGGCGCATGGAATTTTATTTGTTGCCTATTTGTTATTTGCTTTTCAGGTGTTTACGGATGCACGAAAGCCTTTTTCGTGGTTGGCAAAGGCAATTGTGGCAGCATTTTTGCCATTTGGTACTTTTGTTTTGGATAAGCAATTGAAGCGCGAGGAGGCTGCATTGTAGTAGGTAATTGGGGTATGTGCAACAGGGTAATTTTATTTTTTAGTAAAGATCTTAGCTGTAATTGCAATAAAAATGTAATAAAATCGTTACATCCTTATAAATTCCCGTAAACTATGAATAACCGAAACCATGCAACCATGGCGAATCCGCTATCGCGGATGTTTAAGCGCCTCTTCAGCATTCTGGTAAAAACACCGGAAGAGTATCCCGTAAAATATTATAAACGCACAAAGCAAGATATGAAAGTGAGGCACTTTCAATTAAGCACTTAAATAATTCACTTGTACACCCTCAAATGAACTAACCCCATTGAAAGATGGGGTTTTTTGTTGTGGATGCAGCAAATAGAAATGGACATTTGTCATAACAATATAGTTTAATATTATTTTTTCATATTCGGTTGCAACGAAATTCAAACAATGCAACCCGCTTGTCATTTATTTTTTTGTCACTACCCTATATTCATCATTGCCATTTAATTGCATTTTATGAAAAAGGGGATTATCTTTTTTACGTTTATTTTCATTGTATTTGGACGAGCTAACGCGCAAGAATTTGATTGGATGCCGCTGGAGAAAAATATCCGGCAATCTAAACATTTGAAGCAACAATTGGCTACTGTAGACAGTTTGATCTTGCTTGCCCAACAACAGGTAAATGATGCATTGTTTGCTCGGGCTTATATAAATCGTTTGCGAATTGAAGATGCATTGTTTGCCGATACTTTGTATATAAAAAGGTTAGAACCAATTGACAGTATTTTATTAGAGAAGAAAGCTTCGCCTTTACTTAAAGCTGTATTTAGTTTAAACAAAGCGCAGCGGCTTGCATATTTTGAACAAACCTTCTTCAGAACGAGATATGTGAATTTAATGCGACCTGCTGCAGGTGCTGTAGATTATGCACATTTGAATCAAGTTGCATTAAATGATTCAATTGTGCAATTGCTGGATCAAGCAATTGCCTACAGTCGTTTAATTGAACCGAATAAATGGGAGCAATTATTATGGATTTCTTCTGATTTAGGTTTATTTCTCTTTAAACCCAATTGTACCGATTTGTTTATTGGCGAAAAATTATTTTTACTTAATGCTTTTTTATACTTAGATCAAAAATGTTCTGAAGAAAAATTATTTGATGTTAAACATCGTTTTCTAAAAGACAGTATTTTTTCGGCAGCGCCACAATCTAGTGCGCAGCCAATTTTTCTAACCTATCGATATTGGCAACAAATTAATCTTGAAGACTCAGGAAAGGCGGCCTTAATTGATGCAATGGCGAGACAGTTTTTTTATGAACGTCAATATGCGCAAATTAAGTACGATTCGGCAATAGAAGCAGTGCATCG
>JBJOQA010000371.1:0-3727 GCA_046050225.1 Bacteroidota bacterium
GCGCCGAAGTACAACGCCCGCTGGCAACGGTAGTAATTGGCGGCTTGTTAATTGCCACATTCTTAACCCTTTTTGTACTTCCTATTTTATATATGATCTCAGAAAAATCAAGTATGAAAAAATTGAAGAAAACACCAAAAATCGCAGTGTTGGTGCTGCTTATCGCAGGATGGAATATGCAATCCGCGTCTGCACAAACCAGTATTACCTTATCGGCGGCCATCGACAGTGCCATTCACAATAATTTAAGCAAAAAGAATCAGCAACTACAAACCAAATATTATGAAGCATTATTGCCTGCCACATCCGGCTTGCCCAAAACGATGCTGAATAGTGAGTTTGGTCAAATTAATAGCACCTATACGGATACGCGTTTTACGTTATCGCAAAGTTTTGCATTGCCCAAATTTTATCAACAACAAAAAAATCTATTGCAACAAGAATGGCAATCTAGCATTGCTGCGGTAGCTGTTGTTGATGCGAAATTGAAAAGGGATGTAGCACTGCTATACTATCATTATTTGTATCTCGGTCAAAAACTAACGGTGTTGCAGCGGGCCGATAGTATTTACGATCGATTTTATCAGCGCGCTACGCAGCGATTGCAACAAGGCGAATCAAATGCTTTGGAAAAATCGATGGCCTTTTTACAATTGGGCAATATTCGCAATCAAAAGCAACAAGTACAACAAGAAATGCAAATTCGTTTGATGGAATTGCAATTGTTGATGAATACGGCAGCGGCTTATATTCCCTCTAATAAAAACCCAATAACCGCCTTTGAAGTGCCGGATACGGCAAAGTTGCAGCAACATCCCGAACTGCTTGTGTTGCAACAACAACAACAAGTGTTTCAAGCAAATTTGCAGGTAGAAAAATCTAAATTATTACCGGAGTTTTCGGTGGGTTATAGCAATGGAAGTATCAAGGGAATTGGGGCAGATGAAAAATTATATGATGGGTTACATCGTTTTCATGCCTTTCAAATAGGTACGGCTATTCCTATTTTTAATAAAGCGCAAAAAGCGCGAATACGTAGTGCCAATGTGCAGCAACAGGTAGTTGCCGGGCAATTGGTCATCCAACAACAACAAATGTTGAAGGGGATGCAGGAAGCGCAGGTGCGAATTGTGACCCAACAAAAACTGGTGCAATATTACGAAAACGAAGCGTTGACGCAGGCGCAAGTAATAGAGGCAACAGCCGATAAGCAACTAAGATCCGGTGAAATCAATTATCTCGATTGGGCGCAACTGGTTAATCAAGCCCTAGCCATTCGTAACGATTATGCCGAAGCGCTGAAAAGTTTGCAAGAAGCAAAAATTCAATTTAACTATTATCAACAACCCTAATTTATTTGATTATGAAATATATAACCATACTACTTACTGTTGCGATTCTTGGAGTTGGATGTAGTAGCAAGAAAGATGCAACCGAGCCGGCAGCGGCAGCGAAGGCCGAAAATATTGTTACGCTAACTGCTGCGCAGATGAAAAATGCCGGTGTAACCATTTGCAAATTAGACAATCGCGAGATGTCAGGTCTTTTACAAGTTTCAGGTAAAATTGATGTGCCACCGCAAAATATGGTTTCTATCAGTGTTCCGCTAGGCGGCTATTTAAAAAACACCAGGTTATTGCCCGGCATGCATGTAAACAAAGGCGAGGTAATTGCTGAAGTAGAAGATCAACAATATATACAACTTCAACAAGATTATTTAACCGCTAAAGCGCGGATTAATTTTTTGGAAAAAGAATACCTGCGTCAAAAAGAATTAAATAGCACACAAGCTAGCAGCGATAAACAATATCAACAAACGGAGGCCGATTACGCCAGTCAAAAAATATTGATAGCAGCATTGGCACAAAAACTTCAATTAGCAGGCATTTCGGCGCAGCAGTTGACGCCCGAAAAAATATCTAAAAGTGTTTATATCACCGCACCAATTAATGGTTTTGTAAGTAAGGTGAATGTGAACATTGGTAAATATGTTTCGCCCACCGAAGTATTGTTTGAATTGGTGAATCCGGCAGATATTCATTTAGCATTAAATGTTTTTGAGCGTGATGTTGACAAATTGGTGATTGGCCAAAAGCTAGAAGCATTTACCAATAATGATCCCACAAAAAAGCATGCTTGCGAAATTATATTGATTGGTAAAACACTATCTGAAGAAAGAAGTACAGAGGTACATTGCCATTTTGAAGTATATGATCCAACACTTATACCGGGTACTTACATGAATGCTGCCATAAGTTTAAAAAATAAAAAAGTATTGGCCATTCCGGAGGAAGCGATTGTGCGTTTTCAAAATTTGAGTTATGTATTTGTACAAAGAAAGCCGGATGTTTTTGAGTTGGTTGCGGTGAAGCCGGGTATTAGTCAAAATGGCTGGGTTGAGCTAACAGATGCGGCCACTTTATCAAATGAATCTTTGGTACAAAAAGGCGCTTATAATCTATTAATGGCATTGAAGAATAATAATACAGAAGAAGAATAACCAAACTGATAGGGCAACAAAAAACCGGCAGTACGCCGGTTTTTTATTAATATTTGTTCTGTTCTTTTTCTTCCTTTTTAAATGCGCGTTTATGCACAAACGAATTAAAGAAGGAGAGTAGGATGCTAAACCAAACAGCATCCCAAAAACTATGTACGCGAAAGCTATCAATAAAGTGATCACCAATTAATATCATGCAAGCATTAATCACAAATAGAAATAGGCCTAGTGTAAAAATGGTGGCGGGTAAAGTAAATAAAATTAAAATCGGTTTTACAAATGCGTCTAGTATGGCTAAAACTACAGCAACCGAAATGGCCGTAAAAAAGTTATCCATTTCAATACCCGGAAGTATTTGAGAAAGGATATAGGCATTTACGGTAGAAATTAATATTTTATAAAAGAAGTTCATAGTTATATTCCTTTACAAATGATTGTTTTAGATAACGAGTAATTCATAAAACTGTTCGGGCTGTAAATAGGTATTGGCTAATGCTTGCACATCAGCAGCCGTTATGCGTTTGATTGTGTCAATAGAGTGATAAAAGTAATCGCTCGACAAATTATTCAACACAATATTTTTCCATCGGCCAATAATTTGAAATGGACCATCCAAATCACCCAGAATAATGCCCATCATATAATTGCGTACTAAAAGCAACTCTTCCTCATCAACCAATTCGTTGCGCAGGATTTCCATTTCTTTGTAAATTTCTGCAATAGCCGGTGCGCACACATCTCTTCCTGCTTCGGTACTAATCATCCACGCAGTGGTACCAATATGATTTTGAACGTAGCTATGGATGCCGTAGGTATAGCCTTTATCTTCACGAATATTGGCCATCAATCTACTGCCAAAAAATCCGCCGAAAACGGTATTTAATACCATCACGCGGGTATAATCGGGATGGTGCCGATTGGGAAACGGCCTTGCAATACGGATGGCGCCTTGCACACCGTTGGGGTCGTTGGTTACCTGATGCTTACCGCCCACAACCGGTAATTGGGTGTTGATGGCAAGCGCTTCATAAAAGCCTTTATGATTATGAATGGGTAAATCGCCAAAATAAGTGTTTAGTAAGCTTAATGTATCCGGATGTAATTTTCCGGCAACAAAAAGCACGCACTTTCCTTTTTGATAATAGGTTGCATAGTGTGCTTTAAGTAAAGCGGTATTTAACTGTTCGTAATCTGCGGCAATTACATATTTACCATAAGGATGATTTT
>JBJOQA010000372.1:0-5082 GCA_046050225.1 Bacteroidota bacterium
CCTTTCTAATAGCAATGTCCACGCCATAAATAGGTTCGATATAACCTTGGGCTGTTGGCGTGTTTCCGCCGCCGCCAAACATCATACCGCCACCACGGCCACCACCGCCGCCGCCTCTATTGCCACCACCACCACCGGGTGCAACCAATGTTTTTGCTTGGTAATCACCACTCAATTGAATGGAGTAGTTTTTAGGTAGTTTAAAACTATTATTCATTTTGGCAAACCAACTAAATTGGTCATTATCTACACCGCCTGAAATATTACTGGCTTTTAAGGTTACATGGAAAAAATTAACATTGGTAGTTACATCCCACCAAGATGCTATTTTGTTTTTAGACGTCAATTCTAGGCCAAAGGAATAACTTTTATCTGCGTTTGCATAGGTGGTCATTACCACAGTGTCTGGCTTGGCCGGTGCATTAGGATTTACAAGACGGTATTGGTAACGCGTTATTAAATTTTCGGTGTTTTTGAAATAAACGCTTGCTAGTAAATTATGTCCGCTTGCAACTTGATTTTGATAGGAAAGTTCCATCAAGTTGGTAAACTCCGGAATTAGATTAGGGTTACCTTTTGATAAATTTAGTGAATCAGAATAATCAATAAACGGTATCAACTGAAAGAAGTTTGGACGATTGATTTTGCGTGAGTAATTTAATTGGATATCCTGCTTATCGGTTAATTTGTAGGTTGCATAAACACTCGGGAACAAACTAAATGGAAACTCGTTGTTAAAGGTTTGATTTTGTGAAATCAAATTACCGTCGTATTTAGAACTTTCAATTCTTAAACCTAATTGGTAATTGAATTTACCTATCTGTTGCGCAAAGGTGCTATAGGCAGCAAATACGCGATCGGTGAATTTATAATTGTTATTCAAATTAGTTAAGGCAATATAGGGTGCTGTTTCAGAGGTTTTATAGAAGTTATTGTTGAAACTATAAAATTCTCTCAATGCAATACGGGCACCTCCTTCAAACTTAATTTTATCGGTAATTGGATTTTCGTAATCTATTTGAGAAGTTAAAAATTTCGACCAACCGCCTCCTTGGGTTTGCTCAAAGGTAAGCGGTGTTTTGGGCAGGTTATTCATGGTGAAAAACTGCGTTTGATAAGAACCAATATTATTGTTTTTACTATAATTATAGTTAACATCAGCCGAAATATTCTTATTGGCCTTGGCGAAATTATGTTTATAACTAAGGGTTAAGCCCAAATTTTGAAATTCATTTTCATTGTTACTTCCACGATTGCCATATTCATAAACAATCAAATTGGGGTAAATTGAATCGCGAATTATATTGATATTGTCGTTATTGTCAAAGTTGCCCTTGCTGAAATTTCCCGACAGGGTAATGGTGTTGCGGTTGTCTAAGAAGATATCCATGCCTAAACGACCAAAACCAAAAAGACCGGTTCCGATGGGGCCATTGGTTTGCGATAAATTGGAGATGCCGCCGGTAAAATAATCAACTCGATCAGTAGTTACATCAGAAATGCTCTTTCTAAATCCTAATTGTCCGGAGGCAAACAAATTTATTTTTTGTTGCTTTATATTGATATCACCGCCAAAGCTTGGGCGGGCTCTACTATCAATACTTGCTCTCACGCTACCATTATATCCCGCTTTGCGGTTTTTCTTTAAAACAACATTCAAAATACCTGCGCCGCCTCCACTTGCGTCAAATTTGGCCGAAGGGTTGGTAATAATTTCAACGGTTGCAATTGCGTCTGCCGGAATTTGTTCTAACGTCATGGTTGTTGGTCGGCCATCCACAAAAATTTGTGGTTCTGCATTACGCATGGTTACGTTTCCATCGATATCAACATTGAGGCCGGGTACGTTTTTCATTACATCAACCGCTGTTCCGCCAACGCTGGTTAAGTTTTTTTCAACATTAAAAATTTTACGGTCAATTGCCATGGTTAACAAAGGCTTGCTAGCGGTTACCGTAACTTCTTTTAATTGTTGAACATCTGTTTCTAATTTAATATTTCCTAAATCTTTATCTACGCCGCTCATCATGTCTGCACCAGAACCATTGATATTGAAGAATACTTTTTGTTCGTAGCTTTTATACCCCATGGCGCTAATTTTTAATTTATAATTAGCTAAAACAGCCAGGTTTTCTAGGCTGAATTCTCCTTTTTTATTCGTTAGCATACCATCTACCACCATATCCTTTCTTTTTTTGGTAGCAGAATCTAATTTGTTTTGAAGTAATTGAATAGAAGCAGCTTCAATGGCTTTTCCGGTTCCGGCATCTACTACTTTACCATAAAAATGGCCCATATTCATATTTTGACCACCTCCGCGGTTGCCTCCACCGGGCATTTGCGCTTTAGAAACGGAAACAAATAGGGTTAGGGTTAGGAATAATTGAAAACAGCGTTGTAACATGTAAAATAATTTAAATAGAAAATGCGAGAAATTGTAACCAAATTTCATCCAATTGGTTTAAACCAATACCCTTGTTTGTGATGAGTGGTAAATGGCTAACGCTAAAAATTGCAAAAAGGTTGATGAATTGCAATTTAAGCGTGGGTTAGAAAATTGATTAATACTTGTATAATACCAATCAATAAACCAAAAAATCCTCCAATTAATTCTAAAAATTGGAACTCTTTTTTGGTGATTTGTTGCAAAATGTCCTCCAACTTTTCTGAAGAAAAACTACTAACCTTATCCCTTACAATCTTCTCTAAATCTAGCTCTGATTGCATTTTTCCCATATAATTCTTCATCAAAATCGGGAATAAGCTTTCTAATTCTTGTAAAAAAGCATCTTTTAATTGGCTGATGGTTTTTTCGCCAATGAACATTGCCAACATTGGAAAAACTTCCTTGATTTTGTGATGCAAAAAAGCATCGATATGCTTTTCTATTTCAGGTTTAAGTTTTTGTAAATTATCCGGATGAGTGATTTTTGCTTCTATTTCGTCAAAACTCAACAATTCTTTACCAACTACTTGTCCGAGTTTTTCGGCAATTTTAGCTTGATTTTTTGGGAAAATGCCTTGTATTGTTAAACCCAAAAAACGAATTGGTTTACGTGGATGAAAGAGCATTTTAATGGCAATCCATGTAGTTACCCAGCCGGTAAAGGTGGAGAGTAATATTGTTATTAATGTTCCGGTCCAATTCATACTGTCAAAATCTTAGCAATGCAAAGAAACATAATTAAGTTTAGCTTTAATGATATTGCCTAATTGAAATTAAGCTTTTGCTTAACTAGAATGAAGGAAAAGAAGTTCATTGTAAGGTTAGAAAATACTTATTTCGATCATTTTTTTTCAAAAAATAGAAATTATTTCACTTGAATATTTTGTGTGGAATAGGATTTTCGCTAATTTCGCCTTCCAATTAAAAATGGTAGCTATAGCTCAGTTGGTTAGAGCATCAGATTGTGATTCTGAGGGTCGAGGGTTCGAGCCCCTTTAGTTACCCAAAAACCTCCCTGCTTCAGGGAGGTTTTTTAATTTGGTTATCTTCTGTCAGTAGATTTTGCCATTTATCATTTTTTAAGAAAACATTATTGGCGCGTTAGTTGTAAATACAACATCACAATCTATTTTTCCGTTAATTTTACTTCATGCGCTCAATCAAGCAAATTATTATGAATAAAAAGTTTTTACCCGTGCTGCTGGTGGTTCTTGCAGCTAGCTCCATTTTTGCATTAAAGTCTGTGGGAAGAAATGATGATGATAATCCTAAATCTCGCAATGAAAAAATTTTAAAAAATGTTGGTTTATTGCTCGAACAAGGGCATTTCAGTCCGAAGAAAATTGATGATAAATTTTCAAAGGATGTATTAACGCGTTTTATTAAAGAATTAGATGAGGATAAAACCATCTTTCTGCAAAAAGACTTGGATAGTTTCAAAGTATTTCAAAACAGAATAGATGATGAGATTCATGGCGAACGCTTGGAGTCGTTTTATTTTATCATGGAGTCGTATACGCGTCGGTTAAAGGAAGCATCTAAATTGTATTTAGATATTTTAAATAAACCGTTTGATTTTAGCAAGCCTGAATTAGTGCAGCTTGATGGCGATAAATTAAATTTTAGTGCTTCCGATGCTGCGCGTAAAGAACTTTGGCGCAAGCGTTTAAAATATTTGACCCTTACAAAATATTATGATTTAGTAGAAGAGCGCGAACGTAATAAGGGCAAGTACGATTCTGTTGCCAAAGCGCCTTATGTGTATAAAGCAGATAGTACTTTAGAGCGTGAATCACGTGATCAGGTAAGAAAGCAAATTGGTCGCTTTTTTACCACACTTCAAAATCATAATAAGCCGGAAGAATTGTTTAGCACTTTTGTGAATTCAATTACTTCAGAAATGGATCCGCATACCAATTATTTTGCACCAATTGAAAGTAGAGGTTTCAATGAAATGATGAGTGGCAAGTTTTATGGTATCGGAGCCCAATTAAAAGAAGAAGAAAGTAAGATTAAAATTTCTAGTTTAGTAACCGGCGGACCGGCTTGGAAGTCGGGTGAACTTTCGGTGAATGACGAAATTGTAAAAATTGCACAAGGTGCGGGTGAACCGGTGGATGTAACCGGCTACGCAGTTACTGATGCGGTTAAGTTAATTAGAGGTGCCGAAGCAGGAACGGAAGTTAGACTAACCGTGCGTAAAATTGATGGTAGCTTGAAAGTAATCGCGCTTAAACGCGATGAAATAAAATTAGATGATACGTTTGCTAAAAGTGCAATCATTAATAATGGTGATAAGAAAATAGGGTATATCTACCTGCCCGAATTTTATTATGATTTCCAAAATGCGAATGGTAATCGTTGTAGTGATGATGTAGCGAAGGAAATTGAAAAATTGAAAGCCGAAAATGTTGCCGGTATCGTGATGGATTTACGTGGAAATGGCGGTGGCTCTTTGCCGGAAGTTGTAAAAATGGTTGGATTATTCATAGAAGATGGCCCGGTGGTGCAAGTAAAATCGCGCGAAATGAATAAGGCGCAACAATTAAAGGACTTTGATAAATCTGTATTGTATAGTGGTCCGTTAACAGTAATGGTAGATGAATTTAGTGCTTCTGCTTCCGAAATTTTTGCGG
>JBJOQA010000373.1:0-9335 GCA_046050225.1 Bacteroidota bacterium
AATTCAATTTCTAATTTATCGCGTAAGATGCTAATACGTTTGGTATCTTCTTCCATTTCTAAACGACATAATTCACAAGCCTTACCAAAACCAACAATACCTGGTACGTTTAGGGTTCCACTGCGCATTCCACGTTCATGACCACCGCCATCCATTTGCGCAGTAACTTTTACGCGTGGATTCTTTCTACGAACATATAAGGCGCCAACACCTTTAGGCCCGTACATTTTATGTGCGGTAAATGCCATTAAGTCAATACCGTCTTGATTAACATCTACCGGAATTTTACCTACCGCTTGCACACCATCCGTAAAAAACAATACACCATGTTTTTTGGCAATGGCACTAATTTCACGAACCGGTTGCACCACACCAATTTCATTATTCGCATACATAATAGCGATTAAGATGGTATTGGGTTTAATCGCCGCCTCTAAGGCTTTCAAATCAACTAACCCATCAGCGTTTACCTCCAGGTAAGTCACCTCACCTCCCAGCTTTTCAATATGCTTGCAGGTATCCAAAACCGCTTTATGTTCGGTATTGGCTGTTATTATATGATTTCCTTTGGCAGCATACATCTCAAAAACACCCTTAATTCCTAAATTGTCAGCCTCGGTTGCCCCAGAAGTGAATATGATTTCTTTAGGATCAGCACCAATTAATTTAGCTACTTGCTCACGTGCATAATCAACGGCCTCTTCTGCAGCCCATCCAAATGGATGATTACGGCTAGCAGCGTTACCAAAATTTTCCAAAAAATAAGGAGTCATTGCTTCCAACACACGCGGATCCATCGGAGTTGTTGCATTATTATCTAAGTAAATCGGTAATTTTAACATATATAGCGTGTTTATCTTTTGTAACACAAAATTATAACAAAAGGTTCTACATTAGTACCTGAAATCCGCATAGCGTAACGCATTTTACGTATTTCGTAAACCTAAAATCTTTTTATATGAACAAAATTGAACATATAGGCATCGCAGTGAAGTCTTTAGAAACTTCAATCCCGCTTTTCGAACAAATCTTAAACACAACTTGCTATAAAAAGGAAACTGTTGAAACAGAACAAGTTCAAACAGCATTTTTTAAAACCGGAGATTCAAAAATTGAATTACTAGAAAGTTTAACCCCGGATGGCGTTATTGCTAAATATATTGATAAAAAAGGAGAAGGGATGCACCATATCGCCTTCGACGTTACCGATATTCATGCAGAAATGGAACGATTGAAAGGTTTAGGCTTTCAACTGCTTAATGAAACACCCAAAAATGGGGCCGATAATAAATTGGTATGCTTTTTACACCCTAAAAATACCAATGGCGTATTAATTGAACTTTGTATGGAAAAACCCCATTAATTCTGTTACTGCATTGCATGCATGCCTACATAGGGATTATGCAATTTTTCAGCCCCAATTGTGGTTGGATTTCCATGTCCGCTATAAACTACCGTTGCATCCGGCAGTGGCCAAAGTCTCGTTCGAATACTATTGAGCAGGGTTTGATGATTTCCACCCGGCAAATCAGTGCGGCCAATACTACCTTCAAATAACACATCCCCCCCAATAACAAAGGCCTGCGCCTCACAATAAAAACAGATACTGCCCGGAGAATGCCCCGGCGCAGCAATGGTGAGCAATTGATCTTGCCCAAGCTGAATCAACTGATTGTCGTCAATAAAAATAAAATCCCCTTGATATTGATCAAATGGCAAATTGTACATTAAACCGGAAGTTGGCGCAAACGCAAGCACTTTTTCTTCTAAAGGATGCAAATGAAGGGTTAAACCGAACTTTTCAGCAACAAATTTGTTCCCAAATACATGATCAAGATGACAGTGGGTGTTTAACAGAATTTGTGGTTTTAGTGCATGCTCACTGATAAAATTGGCCAAAGCATCCCGCTCCTCTTCAAAATAACATCCCGGATCGATAATTATACAGTCCTTTTGATCATTATACACCAAATAGGTATTTTCTTGAATTGGACTGAAAACAAAGGATCGAACATACAACATGTTAAAATTATTTTAGCTTTACAACAGTTATTTTATCAGATGGACCTAAAGGCCTAATTTTAATTTCCTAATATCAAAAATAGTATGGTAACAGTTAGCAGGCTTTATTTTCTAACAATTTCTTTTCTTTTGCTGGTTTCAACACCCTCCAAAGCACAAATAATTGAAAATGTTGAGTACGGAAGAAATCGTTTACAGTTTAAAAAGTTTAAGTGGGAGTATTATCAAAGCCGCAACTTTAACACCTATTACAATCAAAATGGGCAAGAGTTAGCCAAATTTGTGATGCAAGTTGCTGAAGAAGAGCTACCTAGCATTGAAAACTTTACCGAATATAGCCTGCAACGCAGAGCCAATATTGTTGTTTACAATGAATTTGCCGACCTACAACAATCTAATATTGGCTTAGGTATTGATTGGCAAAATACCGGTGGCGCCACCAAATTAGTAAATAATAAAATGGTGGTTTATTTTAATGGCGACCATGCGCATTTACGTACCCAAATTAGACAAGGTATTGCGCGCATTATTACCGACAATATTTTATTTGGAGATGACCTCGGCGAATTTGCCGGTAACCAGGCGCTGTTAGATTTACCGCAATGGATTACGGATGGATATGTAAATTATATTGCACAAAACTGGAGTACAGCCTTAGACGATGATTTGAAAAGCGAAATGCTAAGCGGCAAGTACCGTAAATTTTATCATTTCGCGTTTGAAAAGCCCTATCTCGCCGGTCATGCTTTTTGGTACTTCATAGAAGAGAAATACAAAAAAGAAAACGTTACCTACTTCTTATACCTGGCTAGGGTTTATAAAAACCTGAATCGTGCTAGCGTACAAATTTGCAAGAAAAAATTCAAGCAACTCCTAGAAGAGTTCATGGAATACGAAGTAGATAAGTACGAAACAGATATCGCACGCCGCAAACCATATCCAAAAGGAAATTATATTGAAGGATTTGATATCAACAAACGCCAAGATTACTATCGCATCAATGTAAATCCGCAAAAGAAAAACAACAACTATGCAGCGGTAGAATATAAAAAGGGTAAAATCAAACTTTTTGTAAGTGAAGACTTTGATTATACCACGATCTTACAATACGGCATCCGTAATTACCAACACGAAAACAATCCGGATTACCCAATCATGGCTTGGGATCCGAAAGGAACCCGCCTAACCGTTATTTATCAGCAAGAAGGCAAACTGAAATTATTTGTGTACGATATGGTTACCCGTATCAAATTTCCTAAGCTCGATTTAACCAATCAATTTCAGCAAATTCAAGACGTGAAATATATGTTAGACAGTCGCACGCTTTTAATTAGTGCTACTAAAAACGGACATACCGATATTTTCACCCTTAATTTAGAAAATGAGAAAGTGCAACAAATCACCGATGATGTGTATGATGATTTAGATGCAACTTTTGTTTCATTCCCCGGCAAAACAGGCATTTTATTTTCGAGCAATCGCCCTTCGGCGGATGCAAAAAATGGCGATACGGTTTTACCAAGCAGAAATCGTTACAATATTTTCATGATTACCAATTTTGGCACCAAGGCCGAAATCAATCAAATTAGTCAACTCTCCAATCTAAAGTACGGAAACGCACGCTTACCAATGCCATACAACAGCAATCACTTTACCTTCATCAGCGATGAAAATGGGGTTGCGAATCGTTATGCAGGATTCTTTACAACTAAAGCTGCCGGCTTGGATACACTCGTTTTAATTGGTGAAGACATCCTGCGCAATCCTTCTCCAAAAGAAGTAGATAGCTTATTAAAAGTGTATAAAAAAGACGATATAGACTCTGTGGCAGTAGTAGCTGTTTCTCAAGATTCGGCTTATACTTTCCCTATCAGCAACTACGAAAGCAATGTTGCAGAAACTAGGGTTGCAGGCGACAATAATCAAGTTAGTGAAGTAACCCGCCAAAGCGATGAAAAGATTTTGTACAAATTAAAAATTGATGAAAACACTTTACGTCGCCGAAACATTACCGTTCCGCCAACAGCATATATGAAGCGCGTGGTAATGAATGACAAAATCAATCAAAACCTATCTGTATACGAGAAAGAATTGCCTAAAGAACCCGGCGCCGGCAATCAAAATGAAGTATTTCAAAATGAATTTGATCAAGGAGGTACCGACTCAACCAAAAAAGGAGAAGGAAGTATTGTAAAATCTACCACTGCACCCGAAAATGAAACATTAAAAAGAGCCAAACTTTTTGTTTACAAACCTGTAAAATTTGGTGCTGACTATGGCGGTTTGGCATTAAGCAACAACATACTTTTTAACAAATACCAAGTGTACGGTGGAGGTGTTGGCCCTATTCGCTTAGGCTCCGGAACCCCATTAAATGGCTTAATCAAACTGGGCACTTCCGAATTAATGGAGGATGTAAGAATAAGCGGTGGCTTCAGACTATCAACCAACCTGAAAGAAAATGAATGGTTATTAAGTTATCAAAATTTGAAACGCAGATTTGATTGGGGACTTACCTACTATCGTAACTCCTATCAAACAGCAACTTACGTGAGCGATTTCAACACATATTTTGCGTCAAAAGCCTTTACCAATATCTACCAAGCGAACGTTGCGTATCCATTTGATCAAACTAAACGTATCTCTTTTTCCTTTGGTTTAAGATTTGATCGTGCTGCATTATTAACCGACATTAATGACCAGCGTACCTTAAGCACACCGGATGTAAAAACTAGATTTGCTCAAACACATATCGAATATGTTTACGACAACACCTTGAACCCAACACAAAACATTTGGCATGGCTTACGCTACAAAGTGTTTTTTGATTGGAATACAGATGTGAGTAAAGAGAAAAACAATTCGGGTAAATATAATTTCAATTGGGGCTTCGATACCCGTTACTATTACCCAATTTATCGCAATTTCATATGGGCCGGTAGAGCTGCAGGTGAATTTAGCTGGGGAAGTCAAAAAACAATTTATTATCTCGGCGGCTCGGATGGATGGCTCATGTTTGGAAGCAATACCAAAAGCGATGGTTCTCCGCGCTACTTTGATTACAACAACACCCCTTCACCGGATAATACCTATGCATTTCAAAGCTTAGCTCAAAACCTTCGTGGCTTTGTTCAAAATGTAACCAATGGTAACAACTATTTAATATTTAATAGCGAATTACGTTTGCCCATTTTCAGTACCTTCTTTAATCGCCCGGTAAATAATGCCGCATTGCGGAATTTTCAAATTACCCAATTTATTGATTTAGGTACTGCTTGGAATGGCGCGTATAAAGGCATCACACGCCCTTCTACAACCTACGGTCAACCACCTGCTCAAATCTTTACAAAAGTGGGAGGTCTTGGACCATTTGCCGGTGGATATGGATTTGGAGCACGTACAACCCTATTAGGCTACTTCTTAAAATTTGATGCAGCTTGGCAAATGAATGGATTCTTTAGAGGAAAACCAATTATGTATGTAAGTATGGGCTTAGATTTCTAAATCGAATCGCTTTAATAAAAAAATGGGTTGCAATTAATTGCAACCCATTTTTTTATACACGATATTTTAGTTCAATTCATTCAAAACTTCTAGGATAGCGGAGCAGGCTTGCTGAATTTGTTGATTCGTTATAATTAGTGGGGGCGCAATGCGTAAGCAATTGTCGGCAAATAAAAACCAATCGGTAAACACGCCCTTCTCGATTAAGCGATCTATAATTTTTTTGTTGGTGGCAAAGCTATCAAAAGCAACGGCAATCATCAAGCCTCTACTATTAATATGCTTAATCAAAGGATGTTGCAAAAGTTTTAAAAACAAAGCTTCCTTTTGTTGAACAGCACCTAAAAGTTGTTCCTGCAAAAGAGCCTGAAAAGCAGCCAAGCCTGCAGCACAACTAACCGGATGCCCCCCAAATGTATTAATATGGCCCAACACCGGATTTTCGGTTAGGGTATCCATAATGGCTTTGTCTGCGATAAAAGCACCAACCGGCATTCCGCCACCAAGTGCTTTTCCCAACAATAACACATCGGGCACTACATCAAACTGTTCAAAAGCCCACAAAGTGCCGTTTCGGCCAAACCCGCATTGAATTTCATCCAACACTAGCAAGGCTCCTACTTCGGTGCAGCGTTTACGCAATGCCGTTAGCCAACCATTCTCCGGCACAATTACACCGGCTTCTGCCTGGATGGTTTCAGCTACCACACATGCCGTTTCATGATTGATAAATTGCAAATCTTCAAAGTTATTATAGCGCAATTGCATCGTTCCGGGCAATAACGGTCGAAAAGCTTGTTTCCAATATTCACTTCCCATAATACTCAAAGCGCCTTGAGTACTGCCATGGTAACTGTTCTTAAAAGAAATAATTCCGGTGCGCCCGGTATATCGCTTTGCCAATTTCATCGCCCCTTCGGTAGCTTCCGATCCGCTTGCGGTAAAAAACACCGCGTTTAAGGAAGCGGGAAGATATTGAACCAATTTTTTGGCATACTGCACTTGCGGGCTTTCAACCAACTCGCCGTAAACCATTATATGCATATATTTCCTTACTTGATCTTCCACGGCTGTTACTACATCAGGATGACAATGCCCCATATTACAAACACTTATGCCTGCAATTAAGTCCAAATAAGATTTCCCGTCTCTACCATAAAGTAAACAGCCCGAGGCTTTAACAATTTCTAAAGCCAGTGGTGCCGGAGAGGTTTGGCCCACATGTTTCAAAAAAATTTCTCTTTGTGTCATATCGATTCTTATAACTTTGGCAAAGTTAGTGGCTAATTAACTTAAAATTGGGCAAATTGCACGCATACCCAATTACACATTAATTAAATAATTTCAATATTTATACTATGGCATTGATTTTACCCGTTAAAGGAGTATCACCCCAATTAGGTGAAAACTGTTTTATTGCCCCTAATGCCACCCTTGTGGGTGATATTATTGCCGGCAATGATTGTAGTTTTTGGTTTAACGCCGTAGTAAGAGGAGATGTTAATAGTATTCGATTAGGAAATAAGGTAAATGTTCAAGATGGCGCAGTGATTCATTGCACTTTTGAAAAAACAAAGGCCCTAATTGGAAATAATGTGAGCATCGGACACAATGCAATCGTACATGGATGCGTTATAGCAGACAATGTGCTAGTTGGCATGGGAGCTATTATTATGGATAATGCCCAAATAGGCAGTAATAGTATCATTGCGGCAGGTGCAGTTGTATTAGAAAATACAATTGTTGAACCGGGCAGTATTTATGCGGGTGTTCCTGCAAAAAAAGTAAAATCAATTTCTACTGAATTGGTTGAAGGTGAAATCAATAGAATAGCCAACAACTACCTCATGTATAGTAGTTGGTTTAAGCCGGAAGTTTAGATGTAGGCTGACCAGGCATGATTTTTGAATTTTGCAGACACGTGTCTGTTTTTTGATAATAGTGATAAAATGTTTTTACATTTATGGTTAATATATAAACCATATTGTTCAAACGTAGCATTTTATGAAAAAAACCTTTGTATTTGTAACTTGTGTTGTGATTTTGTGTAGCTGCTCTATTTTCAGAAAATCTGAAAAATTGGGCTGCAAAACAAATGGCCGCAATGTGGGCGCTGAACAAATTTTAGCCGGCGATGAAAAAGCAATTAAGGCAAGCCGAAAAGCCAAATACAAAGGAGGCCGCAATAGCTATTAATTAATATTTGCTATTGTTGATTTTAGTTTTTTTGAGTCCGTAATCTCAAACCCCTATATACCTATGTGCTACCACTTAACAACCAAACATGGCAATACAGAAGCTGTCATTGACGACAACTGCGGTATTTCTAAGTTCTATGCCATCGCCGATACACTTTCGAGCGATTTACAAGTAAACTTCATGAATCAGGTGGATGATGCTGAAACCCTCGATTGGGATTTCAAGTATAAAAATGCCATGCTGACTTTACATTACAACATTTTTAACGGCGTGTCTATTTTTCCGCAACATGCAAGCAGTATTCAACAAGAAAACAATGCTGTGTTGGAAATAGCCAATTTTTTGGAACGAAAAGCTTACTAAGCATTTTGTATGCAGAAATCCGATTGCAACATAATTGCAATGGCTGCCGCATGCCTATCAATGAAAGAAAATCGATTAGTATTTATGTTCAACGATTGTTTCTAAAATACTTAAATAACTTACAAATCGATCCGAATGAAGTGCACCGTTTTGAACGGCGTTTTTAACAGCACAACCGGGTTCATTGATATGCATGCAATTATTAAATTGACAATCATTGATTAATGCGCGCATTTCTGGGTAATAATGTGATAGCTCTTGCCGAGTAATATCAAATAAACCTAGCTCTCTAATGCCCGGCGTATCAATGATGCGGCCACCGGTAGGCAAATCAAACATTTCAGCAAAAGTGGTAGTATGCATCCCTTTGCCGCTCCAATCGCTTACGTCTTTGGTACGTAAGGATAGACCGGGAAAAAGGTGATTAATAAAGGTTGATTTTCCTACCCCGGAATGACCGGTAAGTAAAGTGGTCTTATTATGTAGAACATTGGCAACTTCTGCCAAGCCAATGTTTTCTGTAATACTCGTTCGCATTACTTTATAACCGGCCGTTTCATACATCATTTGTACCTCATCCAATCGGGTGAGGTCTTTTGTTTTTAGTAAATCCGTCTTATTAAAAACAATAATAGCCGGTACTTGATAAGCCTCTGCAGTTATCAAAAAACGGTCAATAAACCCTAAAGAGGTTTTGGGGTCGCGCAGCGTAGCAAACAATAAAGATTGATCCAAATTGGCCGCTACAATATGTTGTTGAAAACGATTATGCGGTGAAGTACGTGTTATATGATTACGCCGATCTTCCACATCAACAATCAACGCATCAGAACTATCCTCTCTTTCTATTTCAATATTTACCACATCGCCAACTGCTACCGGATTAGTAGAGGTTAATCCGCCAATCTTTAATTTACCTTTAATTCTGGCATTGCGCATTTCTCCATGCTCATCGCGCACACTATACCAACTTCCCGTACTTTTATAAACCGATGCTTTCATTCTTGTGCAATTTAGCACTATTTGAATTTTAAAAGAAGTGAAACTAAAGAAGCCCTCTATAGCGATACACTTTAATGCAATCTAAAATAGACGCAGCCTATTATCAAGCATCGGCCATGATTGAAACTACTAACAAAAAGCAATTGGCCTATTTGATAAATTTTCATCTATCGAATAAGCCAATTGATAATTTCGTAAATCAATTGCGAATAACACTTCTAAGGAAGCGAAATTTTGGTAGCTTT
>JBJOQA010000374.1:0-5374 GCA_046050225.1 Bacteroidota bacterium
AAGGTAACGGCCGATAAAGCCGAAATTATTTTAAAGAAATGGTTTGAGGTAACGGCAAATCTGCCACCCCAATGTTTTAGCGCATATGTACTGAATGGCAAAACCATGTATATCTTACTTACGAACACCGGCAAGATGGAACCGGCCATTCAAACAGCGATTCAGGCGCTTTCCAATCTCAATCAAAAAAATACCAAAACCGGTTCGGTGCCCATTGAAAAAGCACTCAGTAATTTCTTTGGTATCACCCATCCGATATATTTTAAAAATGCCTCGGCCGGCTTGTATAAAAATTATGGCGAAATTGAAGGATGCGTAAAAAAGGCATTGCAATTAGTAGTACAAGGTTCGGGCATGATCTATCAGGTAAATACCTTGGGCGGAAAAATACAATCGGCCGAATTTGAAAAAAATAGCGCCTTTGCACATCGAGCTTATCCATATTTTTCCGAATTACAATCTTATTGGGAATTACCAAGTCAAGAGCAACGCCTAACCGACCGCTTTCAACAAGTACAACAAGTATTTTCACAACACGGTATCAAAGCGCATTATCGCAATTATCCCGATTTGCGTTTTGCTAATTGGGCCGAAAGTTATTATGGTGCCAACTATCAACGACTGCAACTATTTAAAAACAAGTATGATCCTTACAACTTATTTAGGTTCGAACAAAGCGTAAGAAATACCTAAACTATTGGTAACCGGCTATTTTATTAGTTACTTCGTTTATTCAATTTTTACACGTGCAATTATCCATCATCATTGTCAATTTTAATGTTAAGCATTTTTTAGAGCAATGCTTGTACAGTGTATTGAATGGTATAAATAATATTTCAGCCGAAATTTGGGTAATTGATAATGCCTCTACTGATGGAAGCAAAACTTATTTTGAAAATCGTTTCCCAAATGTAAATTTTATTTGGCAGGCGCAAAATATCGGTTTTGGAAAAGCTAATAACGAAGTATTAAAACGGGTCACCGGCGAATTAGTACTGTTTCTCAATCCCGATACCTTGGTAGCCGAAGATAGTTTTCAAATTTGTATAAACCATTTTCATACCAACCCAAGTACCGGTGGCGTAGGTGTGCACATGATTGATGGCAGCGGAAACTACTTACCCGAAAGTAAAAGAGGGTTTCCGGGGCCCTTTACTTCTTTTTGTAAACTTAGCGGACTCACAGCTTTATTCCCGCATACAAAAGGGTTCGCTAATTATTATTTAGGTCATTTATCTGAAAAACAAAATCAGGTTGTAGAAGTGCTTTCGGGCGCCTTTATGATGGTACGAAAAAAACTATTAGATGATATTGGCGGATTTGATGAGCAGTTTTTTATGTATGGCGAAGATATTGATCTGAGTTATCGAATTACGCAAGCCGGTTATCAAAACGTTTATTTGGCCGAAACCACCATTGTACACTTTAAAGGAGAAAGTACGCAAAAACAAAACCGTCAGTATGTAGCCAATTTTTATGGCGCCATGTTGCTTTTTGTTAAAAAACACTTGCCGCTTTTTACCGGTTTCGTGTATGCATTACTGTTACGAACTGTTATTTTTATAAAGAAAATTTCGCAGGTTCTTTCGGGGATATGGATTAAGAAAAAGCAAATTAGTTTTGAACATTGGACGAATTTACATAATTGGATGATTGTGGCCGACCAACAAAATGGAACATCTATTCAGCAAGCTTTTGGCGCCAAACATGTCAATAACCAGCATGTAGCTTCTATAGAACAACTCTCGGCGTTAAACATTGATAAAGACTCTATTATCTTCTGCACTAGTGCAATCCGTTACCAACAAATGTTTTCATTGATGCAGCAATGGAAAGGCAAAACACGTTTTTTCTTTCATGCCGCAAATAGCAACTGTGTAATTGGTAGTTCTGATAAAAACAAAAACGGAATGGTAATTTTAGTTTAGTAATTTATTTTTTCATAGCCTGTTGTTTATAGGCTGCCTCTAATTTTTCAATTGCATAACGCAATGCCGTTCGTGGCATCAACTGCTTGTGTTTCATAACATAGTTAAATATAGCTTCAGGATAGGTAACACTCGCCACTTTTAACATCCAACCGTATCCTTTTTGAACCATGTCGTCTTTGTCGGTCAACAGCAAATCGGCAATATGAATAATCTCTTTAAAAAATATGCCTTTTCGGGCCGGCACAATGAGTGAAACCGCTGCGGCCCTGCGCATCCATTTGTTTTCTGATGCTGCCCATTTATCTAATTCTGTTAAAAACTCGGGATAGCGTTCTAGCAATGCACCTACGGTATGATTACAAAACGTATCGCAGGTTGCCCAATTTGTAACATAGCTTTCAATCCATCCCTCAAAAATTTTAAAATCTTCGGGAGCAAATTTTTTTCTAACGCGATAACTCCAGGCACAAGCTACCAAAGCTTCTTCTTGATAACCACTTTGCCATAACGATTCACACAAGGCAAACACTTGTTCTTTTTCCATGCCTTTACAAGCTGCAAAATACCTTCGTGCCATTTCATTTACATCGGCAGCAACTACACCATGCGACAAAATTGAATCTTTGAAAAACTTTTGCGTTGCCTCGCTTCGTTCTGGCCTGCCTTTTTTCAATAATTCTGTACGTAATGCCGACAATGGAGAAAGAGAATTCGATAACATATGCCTTTAAATTAAATAAACTTTAGCCCTTTACGATAACAGCTTAATAACTATTTAAAACTACAAACGTTTGCAATTATATATTTTCTAAATTTTAATAAGTTGCCAACTTTTTTACTCAAATTCATGTTATAGAGACGCATACTTACTTTGAAGGTGGAACGACCCGGCAGTGTCGATTTTCCACCTTCTTTTTTTAGGTATCATTTAAATTTCTTCAATAATGGATTCTCCGGATGAACAATCGCCCGATGTCCATTGCCATTTTTCGTGGAGTCGAATTTTACCGTTGGGCAAAATTTCCGGTATTGATTTACATATGCCGGTCATGATTTCACCTTTATTGTTGACTTGATGATAATGCATATCAATATTTCCTTTAGCATCAACAAGTCCCAATAAATGTCCTGCTAAAATACCCCCTCCTGCGTAATTTGCCGATACAATATTGTCTGTTTGTAAATAATGAAAGATAGTTAATGGAGATGTTTCCCCATTATGGCAGTTCTCTACAACTCTAAATACCTTTTGGTGATAATGAATCAAAATGGTAAAAATTAATATTATATAAATGGGTAACAACCGATTTTAGAACAAATCACCTGCAGCCTCGTTCGAGCGCTTATTTAAATTGCCCAAAATGCCACAATATTCCGGAAGGATCATGTAAATAAAATTCTGAACCCCAATCAAAATGTTGCACTGCCGAGAGTCTAACACCCGGATATTTATCAGTTAAATGAAGCAAACTAATTGTAGTTAAATAGGCTTGCACATCTTGCACTTCTACAAAAAGCATCGTATTATCTATCCAATCTTTTACATAGGCATTTTGCAAATAGAAGCCTAATTCACCAAAAGTATATAAGTTCATTTGGGGCGAAAGCTTCACTTCTTCAAAACCCAAATCGCGATAAAAATTACAACTTAGTTGAAAATCTTTTGCACCAATAAATGGTCGAATTGACCTAGCTCCCGTTTTGATGGTATCTTTTGAATTCAACATTGTAAAAGTTGATTTAGGATGTTGCAATGATATTTAATTTTATTAGCGAAGGCTTACTTAGCTTTTTGTGTGCATTTTGGGGAACAGCGCAAATAATGCTGCAAATTTATAGCTACAAAAACCCTTAATTTACCCCATTTAGGTTTACAATCTTTAAGAAATTGCCTGTATAAACTGTTCCATCTCTTGCTTTGTTCCAATGGTTATTCTCGTCCAACTACCATTCTCCTCATATATTCTCGTTCCTGAAATTTGCTTTTGACGAAGTAGCTCAAAATAATCTTTTGAAAAGTTTCGTAGTGAAAAATAGATAAAATTTGTATCGGTTGGAATAACTTCCAACTTGAGTTGTTGCAATTTTCTAACGGTATAGATGCCTACTTGTTTATTCTTCAAACGCGTTTCCGTAACAAATGTATCATCCTGAATTGCACTGATAGCTCCTGCTACCGATACTACGCTCAGGCTGCCGTTAGGCCATGATTGTAGTGAGCTTAATCGGGTAATGATTTCTTCATTTGCAATAGCGTAGCCAACACGCGCACCGGCCATTCCAAATATTTTTGAGAATGTTTTTACAACAATTAGTTGAGGAATGTCCACCACCAAAGAACTTAATGATTCTTGATCGGTATAGGCAAGATAAGCTTCATCTACCACCACTATCGCTTTTGGGGAGGCTGCCCGAACAAAGTTCACTAAATCTTCTCGTGTGCATGTTGTGCCGGTTGGATTATTGGGATTGCAGATATATACCAAGCGGGTATTGAGTTGAATAGCCGCAAGCATGCCAGCTAAATTTATTTTCTTATTCGCATCTAATGGAATCGAAATTTTTTGTAACCCTAATTGTATGGCTGTTGTGGTCCAATAATCATAGCTAGGGTCGGCAATTACAAAACTTCCGGTTGGGGTTGCCGTAAATCGAGCCACTAAATCTAAAATTTCTGTTGATCCCGGACCCAATAAAATATTCGCTGCTTTTACATTATTTTTTTGTGCAATTAGGTCAACCAATTCGCCGGTTGATTGCCAATTGTATCGGTTTGCCGTTGCAATAGCTTTTAGCATTTCTTGTTGAGCTTTGGGCGGAGGACCATAGGGGTTTTCATTAGAACTTAATTTGATCGGGCCATTACTAATTTGCCGGGTAGGTTGTTGAGCATGGGCAATGCCGGAAAAGTTGGATAAGCCAATTCCGGCAACGCCTAAACCAATCTGTTTTAACAATAATCTTCGGCTAATACTCATTGCTTATATTTTATAGCTTTATTTAAATGCAACGACTACTATGCTTGTTCTTCACAAGTATAATTTGAAATGTTAAATCAAGCCTGTTGTTATGGGATATCAATGCTGTTCGGTACAATTAAACATCCAGTTTACGCCAAATTGATCGGTACAGGCACCATAATAAGAACCCCAAAACATATCTTGCAATGGCATGGTGATATGGCCGCCTGCCGACAAAGCATCAAACAATCGCTTGGTTTCTTCGCGGGTATCCGGCTCTAAGTTGATGTGAACATTATTTCCTGGCAACACTTTCAATCCCATAGATTCCGGTGCATCTGATCCCATCAAAACAAAACCACCCAAAATTGGTAATTCTATATGCAAAACTAATTGCTTTTCTTCTTCTGAAATAGGAGGTACCCCTTCCATCGGTGGCATATCCCCAAACCTTGCAATACCATCATTGGTGAATTCGCCGCC
>JBJOQA010000375.1:0-7771 GCA_046050225.1 Bacteroidota bacterium
TTTTTCATACTTGATTTTTCTGAGATCATATATAAAATAGGAAGTACAAAAAGGGTTAAGAATGTGGCAATTAACAAGCCGCCAATTACTACCGTTGCCAGCGGGCGTTGTACTTCGGCGCCTGCACCATCGCTCAATGCCATGGGCAAAAAGCCCAATGATGCAACAAAGGCCGTCATCAGTACCGGACGCAATCTTACTTTGGTGCCCATCAATACAATCCTTCGCACATCGTGCAATCCTTCTTCTTTTAATTGGTTGAATTCGGCAATTAATACAATACCATTTAATACGGCTACACCAAACAAGGCAATGAATCCAACACCGGCACTAATACTAAATGGTAAATCGCGTGCGGCTAAAAATAAAATACCGCCAATAGCACTCAACGGAATGGCTGAATAAATTAATAATCCTTGTTTAAAAGAATTAAACGCCAAATGCAACAGCACAAAAATCATTAATAAAGAAACCGGTACCGCAATCGATAATCTTGCTTTTGCCGCATTCAAATTTTCGAAGGCGCCACCATAGGTAACATAATAACCCGGTGGTAATTTGAGTTGCTTATCTACTTTTTGTTGTAGCTCGGTTACAATACTTTCTACGTCTCTTCCTCTTACATTAAAACCGGTTACAATGCGGCGCTTTGCATCTTCGCGTTGAATTTGGTTGGGGCCGTTTTCAATAGCTACGGTAGCCAACTGATGTAAAGGAATATTCGAGCCGTTGGCCGTAGGAATCAACAATTCTTGAACATCTTTTAAATCGGCTCTTCTGGTATCTTGTAAGCGAAGCACAATACCAAACCTTCTTTCGCCTTCAAATAGCAGCCCGCTTTGTTGACCGGCAAATGCCGTGTTAATAACCCGATTTACATCTGCAACTGCTAAATTATATTGCGCCAAAACTTTGCGATTGTAACGAATAACGATTTGGGGTAATCCTCCTACCGTTTCAACATATAAATTAGTTGCGCCTTTCACCGTATTAATTAAACCACCCAACTTAGCAGCGTAATTGGCCAATGTATCCATATCCTCCCCAAAAATTTTGCACACCACATCTTGCCGCGCACCTGTCATCAACTCATTAAATCGCATTTGTACCGGAAATTGAAATCCGGTGGTGATGCCGGGCACTTCGGATAAAGCCTTACTCATTTTTTCGGCTAGCTCATTAAATGATTTTGCAGAGGTCCATTCTTTCTTGTCTTTTAAAATCACCATCATATCGCTGGCATCCATGGGCATTGGATCGGTGGGTACTTCACCGCTTCCGGTTTTGGTAACCACTTTTTCTACCTCCGGAAAACGATCTAATAATATTTTTGCCGCCTTTTGCGTGCTTTCTATCGACACGCTTAAATTACTGCCGGTTAAAACACGGGTATCTACTGCAAAATCGCCCTCTTCCAAAGCCGGTATAAATTCTCCGCCCATGCGGCTCAACACCAAAACCGCAACGATAAACAAGGATATAACAATCGACAGTACCAATTTTGGATAACCTATTACTTTATTTAACGCCGTTTGATACACCCGTTCGAGCCTTCCCATTAGTTTATCAGAGAAAGTAGGTTTATGATTTATTTTCTTAGATAAGAAAATTGTACTCATCATGGGGATATAAGTAAGCGACAATAAAAACGCGCCCAATAAAGCAAATGCCACGGTTTGAGCCATGGGCTTAAACATTTTTCCTTCAATGCCTTGTAAAGTAAAGATGGGTAGGTATACAATCAGAATGATGATTTGGCCAAACACAGCGCTATTCATCATTTTGCTGGCAGATTGCCTCACTTCTCGATCCATATCTTTTTGCCCCAACAAATTAACATGGCTGAACTTTTTACTATGGGTTAATTGATGCATCACTGCCTCAACAATGATAACGGCACCGTCTACAATCAAGCCAAAATCGAGCGCCCCCAAACTCATTAGGTTGCCGCTAACGCCAAACAGGTTCATCATTACCACAGCAAAAAGCATGGCCAAGGGTATCACGGAAGCTACCAACAAACCTGCGCGAAAATTGCCTAAAAACAATACCAATACAAACACTACAATTAATGCCCCTTCTAATAGATTTTTTTCTACCGTACCAATGGCGCTATTCACCATTTTTGTACGATCCAAAAAGGCTTCAATTACCACCCCTTCTGGAAGTGTTTTTTGAACCAGTTCAATTCTTTCTTTTACTTTTTTAATAACATCGCTGCTGTTTGCCCCTTTCAACATCATTACCACCGCTCCGGCAACCTCGCCTTGATCGTTATAACACATCGCACCGTAACGCGTTGCATAACCGGTTTTTACTTGTGCGATATCTCTTAATAAAAGAGGCGCTCCTCCTTTGTTATGGCGAATGACCACTTGCTGTAAATCTTCGGGTGAGGTAATTAATCCCTCACTTCGGATGTATAATACATTAGGACCTTTTTCGATGTAGGCCCCGCCGGTATTTTGATTATTATTTTGAAGCGCTGCAAAAACATCGTGAATGGTAATGCCATAGGCTTGCAGTTGATTCGGATTAATTTCAACAGAATATTGTTTGAGTTTGCCCCCAAAACTGCTCACTTCTGCTACGCCCTTTACGCCCAGTAACTGTCGGCGCACAATCCAATCTTGAATTGTACGTAATTCTGTTGCATCATAGGTAGATTCATAGCCCTTTTTTGGCCGAACTACATATTGGTATATTTCACCCAAACCGGTACTTACCGGTCCTAATTCGGGTGTACCAATCCCTTCGGGGATTTCAGCCTGCACGCGTTGCAATCGTTCAGCTACTTGCTGGCGGGCAAAATAAATATCGGTTTCATCGTCGAATACGATGGTTACCAAAGAAAGCCCAAAGCGCGAAAAACTTCTGATTTCCAATAAACCGGGAATATTGTTATTGGCTTGCTCAATGGGGTAGGTAATTAATCGTTCGATATCCGTTGCACCAAGCGAAGGGGCCGTTGTAATCACCTGCACTTGGTTATTGGTGATATCCGGTACCGCATCGATGGGCAAGCGGGTAAATTCATAAATACCATATAGGGTAAGGGCAATGGTACATAGCCCAACAATGAGTTTGTTATTAATAGCAAACCCAATTATCTTTTCAAGCATAATTGATAATTATATTATGTAAAATGATGTTATGCGGCGGTTGCCGAAACAGGTATAGGTAAACCAACCATCAAAAAAGACGGAGGCTATATCAACATCCACGTGGGGGTTGCCAAATGGCGGCTAGATATTGATTAGAAAATTCGGGGTGATCGATGAGCGGTTTTTTAATACGCGCACTGTATGCAACCGGTGTAATATGGGTAATTTCTAGTAAAGTAGGACAAACGGAAGACATCAAATGTGCCGTATTTTCGCTTGCCTTGAAGGGTAATTTCATATCCTTCGCATAATCGGCATCCTTCTTAAAATCGTTGATGTAGTGCATATACAGAAAATCCCAAATTGACATTTGTTGATTTTGCTCTTTGTGTTCTGCGTAATGACTCACCAATTCGGGCAACTTTAATAGTTGACCTATTTCTGTTGCAGAAAGTAGATAAACACTTAAAAATAATATGGAAATTATTTTCTTCACTTATCAAAGATATTAATAATTTGGCGGAGCTGCCCTGATTTTTGTTACTAATGGTATTTTACCCGCCTAATTCAGCCGAACTTACTACCTTCATGGCCTCAAATTTTGTGTATTATTTTTTAATCGTTTGCCATGCAATTCAATAGAAAAACTTTGCGAAATGACCAGTTGATTGAACTCTATCAAAAACTATTGCTTCCTCGCATGATTGAGGAAAAAATGCTGGTTTTACTTCGGCAAGGAAAGATTTCAAAATGGTTTAGCGGCATTGGTCAAGAGGCTATTTCGGTTGGCGCCACCATGGCTTTAGACCAAGATGAATGGATCATGCCATTACACCGAAACCTTGGCGTTTTTACTACCCGCAACATGCCACTAAACAAACTATTTAAACAATGGCAAGGAAGCAAAGACGGATATAGTAAAGGACGCGAAAGAAGCTTTCACTTTGGTAATCGCGAACACCATATTTGTGGCATGATTTCGCATTTAGGCCCGCAATTGGCTATTGCCGACGGCGTATCATTGGCCTATAAATTGGCTAACAAACAAAAGGTTTCGTTGGCCTTTACCGGCGATGGCGGTACAAGCGAAGGCGACTTTCATGAAGCGCTGAATGTGGCTGCTGTATGGGATTTGCCGGTAATTTTTATTATCGAAAATAATGGCTACGGCTTGAGTACGCCCGTAAACGAACAATACCGCTGCTTTAGTTTGGTTGAACGCGCCAAAGGATATGGTATGGAAGGGATACGCATAGATGGCAACAATATTTTAGAAGTTTATGATACCATAAAGGGAGTAAGAGATTATTGCATTCGTGAGCAAAAGCCTTATCTCATTGAATGCATGACCTTTAGAATGCGTGGCCATGAGGAAGCAAGTGGCGTAAAATATGTACCGCCGCATTTGTTTGATTTATGGCAACAAAAAGATCCCATTAAAAATTATGAACAATACTTATTAAGAGAGGGAATTGCTACGCTTGAAGAATTAGAAAAATTTCAATTAGATACCAAAGAATATATTGAGCATGAATTAAAAATCGGATTTGACTCACCTTTAATGGTACCAAATACCGAAGAAGAATTAAATGATCTTTTTGCGCCGATTGTTTCTAACCAACGCGTTGCCGGAATTGGAGATGGCGATCAAAGTAAAGAATTACGTTTTATTGATGGGATAAAAGAGGGGCTATCCATGAGTATGGATGCGCATCCTAATTTGGTGTTGATGGGACAAGATATTGCCGAATACGGCGGAGCCTTTAAAATTACCGAAGGATTTGTGACCCAATATGGCAAAGCGCGGGTAAGAAACACTCCTATTTGCGAAAGTGCCATAGTGGGTGCCGCACTAGGCTTAAGTTTAGAAGGCTATAAAGCCATGATGGAGATGCAATTTGCCGATTTTGTTACCGTTGGTTTTAATCAAATCATTAACAACTTAGCCAAACTTCATTATCGTTGGGGCCAAAATGCCGATGTAGTAATTAGGATGCCAACCGGTGGCGGAGTAGGTGCAGGCCCCTTTCATAGCCAAAGCAATGAAGCTTGGTTTGTACATACGCCGGGGTTAAAAATTGTTTACCCGTCTACGCCTGAAGATGCAAAGGGCTTATTAATTGCAGCAATTAATGACCCCAATCCGGTTTTGTATTTTGAACACAAAGCGCTGTATAGAAGTGTGAGCGGACAAGTGCCCAGTCATTATTATGAAGTACCTATCGGTAAAGCGCGTTTAGTGCAGGAGGGGTTTGACCTCACCATTATTACCTACGGAGCCGGCGTGCATTGGGCAACCGAATATTGCCGTCAACACAATGATGTTTCTATTCATATTTTAGATTTACGTACCCTTTTACCATTAGATTACGAGGCAATTGAAGCTGCCGTTGCCGCAACAGGAAAAGTGCTGCTCTTGCATGAGGATACTTTAACAGGCGGATTAGGTGGTGAGCTTGCCGGATGGATCGCAGAACATTGTTTTGAAAAACTGGATGCACCTGTGATGCGTTGCGCAAGTTTGGATACGCCTATCCCTTTCAATATTGATTTAGAAAAGAATTTTATGGCTTATAGTCGATTAGAACATTTCATACAAAAATTACTCCATTATTAAACCGGATTTCAACCGGAGAAAAATTTAAAACTAATAAAAAATGGGCTGTCTCGAACAAACAAGATAGCCCATTTTTTATGCAGCTCCCAGTCAAAGAAAGGGTGTCATTTAAACAATTCTTCGCGTTCTTTTCTACCTAAGAGCCTTTCACTTTTTATGTTGAAAACTGATTTCAATCACACAAGAATCCCACAATCATCAATTATTATAAACGTTATCAAAAGTAGTTTTGAATACAAAAGTTTTTTATGGAAAGGCATAACCTGATTCAGGAGTTTCCCGAATATAGAAATAGAATTATTACGCTCAAACTCGAAAGTCAACATTTCAAAAAGCTATTCGAAGAGTATAATGATATTGATAATCAAATATATCAAATAGAACTAGGCGAACAGGTTTGCAGCGACGAATTTTTAAATGAACTACGCTTAAAGCGCGTGCATTTAAAAGACCATTTATATAAACAATTGCAATAAATATAAACGCAACTTTTTAAAGTGTGAGTTGGTAATTCGTTTTGGTTGAATTAGTCTTTTACGGAGGCTTGCCCCTCATGAAAAATACGCTGGTGTATCATAACCTGATTTATTTAGGCTATCCATTACACCAGCGTTTTTTTATGCCTTAGCCTTTTCGCCAAGCATTAATAACTCGTTTACCTGCACTTCGGTAACGTATTTTTTATTCCCTTCTTTATCCGTATAGCTTCTGTTAATTAATTTTCCTTCTAAGGCAATCTCTCTGCCCTTAGTTAAAAACTTTTCGGCTATATCAGCAACTTTGCCCCAAGCAATAATATTATGCCATTGAGTTTCGCTAACTTTTTCGCCCTGCGACGATCGATACGTTTCGTTGGTTGCCACACTAAATCGTACCATTTTTTTACCACTTTCTAAAGTTTTTACTTCGGGCGCATTACCCAAATTGCCAATGAGTTGAACTTTGTTTCTTAATGCGTACATAAATTTTTGTTTTACTGCAACGCTTCGCGCTGCATGGTGATGAATAAAATATCTCAGTTCTAACCAGACGTCGATAATTAGAACAAAACAAAGATGCACGTCAGCGAAGGCGGTACCCGTATTTTAAACGTTTTTTCCCGAACATAAACGTGTAAAAACACTTGTAAACGGCTAAGGGATGAAATACTATTGCATAAAGAAATAGAACATGATAACAATTAAAAACTGCTTGGTTTGCAACAGTCCTTTAAAAGGAAGAATTGATAAAAAATTTTGCGACGACTATTGCCGAAATCAATTTAATAATCAACAAAAGTCGCAAGAACGCTATTATCAACAGGTAAGGTTGGTCAATAATATTTTATTAAAAAACAGAAAAATCATCGGCAGTTTGCTAAATGAAAATAACCCCTCTATTCGCGTTCACCGTCAAAAATTACAAGAACTTGGATTTAACTTTGGCTATGTAACCCAATTAACACAATCCAAAACCGGGAAAACACTTTTCCATTGTTATGATTTTAGTTATTGCAATTGCGATCAAGATAAAATTTATCTAACCAGAAAAACGGATGCAAATCCTAACAGCTAATTAATTTACGATATTTACAACTCGTTAATTTTCATTTTATGTTTCAGGCCATCGACAACTATATCTTGCGTAATGTATCATTAACCCAAGCCGAATTGGATTTTTTTCATAGCAAGTTTGAATTGAAAACCTATCCCAAAAAAACTATTCTACTCCGACAAGGTCAAATTTGCAATTTTGAAGGTTTCATTCTATCCGGTTGTACACGTAAATATTATATTGATGAAAATGGCTTTGAAGTGATTTTACAATTTGGCATCGAAAACTGGTGGGTAAGTGATATTGCAAGTTTTGCCGAACAAAAACCTGCCCGCGTTTTTATCGAAACATTAGAAGAAACCACCCTTTTACAAATTAACCACGAAAACAAAAACGAACTTTTTAAACAACTACCGCAATTAGATCGTATGTTTCTGTTGCTATTACAAAAGTCCTATGCCGTTTTAGAAGATCGCTTTTTTGCAACCATTGCAAAATCTGCTGAAGCACGTTATTT
>JBJOQA010000376.1:0-4249 GCA_046050225.1 Bacteroidota bacterium
TTATATTAGGAGGACGACCTAGCGGTGCAAATTTTGGAATGGGACAACGCCCGACTGCTGCAGTGATTTCTTATATGGGTACTTATAATAGTCAAGGGAAACCGAACTATTTGATGTCGCCCAATGATGTTATTGCTGCAAGTACTTTAGCGGATATCAATGCATCCTTACCAGAGCGCGAACCGGTTCCAACTTATCATCCGGACTATTTAACTAGTGATGCAGAAACTAATTTGAAAATCACTGCCTTGAGCGATGTATGGTTCACTTTTGTAACCGAAGGGGCAGGTTATATGAATAGCGTTGGTTATTATGTATACAATACAGGTTATCCTCCTGCAACTCCAAATGATATTGATACCATCAAAATCATTCTTCCAAATGCCAGTTTATCCGGAAGTAGTGGCCAATTGGCAGCCGGTAACAAAGTATATTTAGGTCGATTCCCTACCGGTAAAACCATTGGATTTTGTTTAATCGCTAATGGATGGAACGGAAGTGGTGTGGGCAGTGGCTACCACCGTGTATACAGTGATGATGCGCTTAATGCAGGGAGTACACCTGCAAATAGAAGACAAACGGTATTATTGTGGGACAATACCCAAAGCTTATTTTTAATTGGATTTGAAGATATTTTGCGCGAAAATGGTGGCTGTGATCACGATTTTAACGATTGTATTTTCTATGTAAAAAGTAATCCGGTAGAAGGTATTTCCAAAGTAAAAGTAAATCCAATGGATCGTCCGGTTGATACCGATAATGACGGCGTAAATGATACATACGATGATTTTCCAAATGATCCTAATAAAGCCTATGTAACCTATTACCCGAGTATCAATGAAACCGGTACCCATGCTTTTGAAGATAATTGGCCATTTATGGGTGATTATGATGTGAATGATTTAATAGTGGGTTATCGCTATAAAGTGGTATCCGACGCGCTCAATCGCCCAATTTCAATGAATGCAAAATATGTGCTTCAAGCATCCGGCGCAACTTTTAGAAACGGATTTGGTGTGCAGCTTCCATTTAGTCGCGATTTGGTTTCTAGTGCAACCGGCAGTATTGTTACTAATAGCGAAGTAGTAAGTTTAGGCGCAAATGGTTGCGAAAACGGCCAATCAAAAGCTGTGCTCATTCCTTTTGATGATGCCTTTACCGCAATGAATGTTACCAGTGGATTTATTAATACGTATATCGGTATTCAACATAGAACGAGGGATACCATCAGTATGGATGTTACTTTTACAAGGCCGCTTACACAAGCCGAATTCGGTACACCGCCATTTAATCCATTTATTATCATCAATCGAATTAGAGGAAGGGAAGCGCATTTAGCCGGTTATGCACCAACCGATAAAGTAGATAATCGTTACTTCGGAACAGGTTCGGATAATACCAATACCGCACAAGCGCGATATTATAAAACTACATCTAATTTACCTTGGGGTATCGGGTTTAGTGAAAACTTTGAATACCCTGCAGAGGGTAAAGCGATTAATACTGTTTTCAACAATTTTGTAAGTTGGGCACAATCTGGAGGTGTTACAAATCCCAATTGGTATAAAGACTCAGCAAATATTGTAAGAAACAAATTGTATCGTAGATAATTTTGTTTTTCTTTTTGATAATCGACAAAAAATAGCCCGGCAATTGCCGGGCTATTTCGTTAATTCTTTTTGAATAAGTAGGGATTACCCAAGAAAAATTTTTGAAGCGAATCTTTTACATAACTCGTGTCGCTTAATGGTCGGGTAAATGGCATAACCAATTTGTAATGGGTTGAATCTGTTTCAACAAATTCCAATCGATGACCAGCCATAGTTAAATTCTTAAAAGAAGCCTCCGCATTTTTTTTCAATTTATACTCTTTAATTACTACCCGAAAGGTAAAACTGTCCTGGATAATTGAACTATCTGCAGCAGGCTTGGGAGCTACTGGTTGAATACTACTATCTGCTGTAGCTTCATCATTTATTAGCGTGCTTGAATCGATGGTAACAACTTGGGTAGGGGCAGCAATTGGTTTGTTGTAAATGTAATATAGTCCCAGGCCGCCACCCGAAACTATTATTACTAACAATATGGATATCCAAATACGTTTATTGTTAGTGGTGCGTTCAATCTCTCCCGGATAAATAGGTTCCTCTGTTTTTTCTTTTAGCGGTTTTGGTGCATCCTCTATTTTTGGGGTCACCAAATTACCGGAGTTGAATTCATAAGTACCGGTTTGACTTTTAAAAATGGTGCCAACGCCTTCAATCACAAACGGTTTACCAATATTTAAAAATTGTTTTGCCAATAAGCTATACGATTCCAAATCAGAACTGGCAAGTGGCTTAATTTTTCTAGTTTGTTGTACTATAAATTGAATCAAAGCATCGTCTTCTGTTGCTTTTAAGTTAAACTCGAAACTAAAAGCATTTTCAGGCATCTGGTAATCTTTATCACCTTCGGTTGGTAAAACAACGGAAGGGTTAAGATGGATGGTGCCAATACCCTGAATCGTTACATTTTTATTTGTGTACAGATGCTGTACAAGCAATTGTTCAATTTTCACTTGCATTACTTTGAGTTAAACAAACCTACCTAAACTTAAGGAAATCACAAAAAACATCCAACTGTCTATTTTTGGCTAATTTTGTGCCATGATTTCAGAAAAGGATTTACTGTTTATGCAATATTGGGAAAACCAGCGAGCAGCGTTAGGTACAACCCGAAGTAAATTGTTACGCGGCTTACCAATGGCGATTTTATTTGCACTGCCTATTTTGTTGTTTATCGTTTGTGTATGGGTGTTTTTTCCAGATTGGTATGCAAAAGTTTCTCAAACTTCACCGGCAATGTTTGTAACTGCTATCTTTGCCCTACTTTTAATTGTATTGTTTTATTCATTTTTTCGGATGCATTATAAATGGGAATTAAATGAGCAACATTACCAGGCTTTGAAAAAAAAACTAAAAAAAATTAATTAACCGGCGTACTAGCGCTATTTAAACCATGTAGATTTTATGAAACGTTCGTTACTCGTGTATTTTATTGCTCTTATTTTTATCTTTTCAGCTTGTGGTAAAACAACTACTTATACTTGTGATCCAACACCGCCGGCTGCCGTAGCTACTGCAGCCGAAACGAGTGCAATCCAAAGTTATTTAAATTCAAATGGGATTACTGCAACCCAAGATCCTAGTGGATTCTTTTATCAAATATTAAATCCGGGTACCGGAACCGTAACGCCAACTGTTTGTTCAAATGTTGTTGTAACCTATATTGGTACTATAATGGGAGGAAACGGCGCACCATTTGATTCAAATACCACCGGCGTAAGTTTTCCACTAGGTAATTTAATCATTGGCTGGCAAAAAGGTATTCCATTAATTAAAAAAGGCGGATCCATTAAATTGTTTATTCCGCCATCCATGGGATATGGTGCATCTGCCTCCGGATCAATTCCAGCAAATTCCTATCTTATTTTTAATGTTTCTTTATTGGATGTAGCAAACTAAACCTATTTCGGTTATGCATGAAGCCATTTCGATTTTCGATATGTTTAAAATTGGAGTGGGACCCTCAAGTAGTCACACCCTTGGCCCTTGGAAAGCCGCACTGCAATTTTTAGATAAGTTGAAACAACGCAAACAATTGCAAGCAGTGGCTCATTTGCAGGTTTTTTTATATGGATCCCTAGCAAAAACAGGCGTCGGGCATGGTACAGATGTGGCTATTTTATTGGGTTTGGGAGGAGAAGATCCGGAAACTTTTGACGTGAATGAAATCAGTAACCGAATCAATCATATTCATTTTACAAAGCAATTAGCACTCGACGGTATTAAACTCATTGATTTCGATCCAATGCAGGATTGTGTTTTTTTGAAAGGAGAAGCATTGCCTTTTCATCCAAACGGGTTGTCGTTTTTGGTTAAATTGGATGACAGTACCGAATTAGCCGAAACTTACTATTCAATTGGTGGTGGGTTTGTAGTACAAGAAGCAGAAACACCGGTCGGCCATCAAACGGTTAATTTACCATTTCCTATTAATACCGCTGCAGACTTATTACATTGGTGTATGAAAACCGGTTTGTCGATTAATGAGGTGGTGATGGAAAATGAAAATGCTTGGCGAACAGAAACATTAACCAAAGCGGGGATTTTAAGAATTTGGGATGTGATGAAAGCTTGTATTTATCGTGGTTGTCATACAAAAGGTAATTTACCCGGCGGACTTCAAGTTAAGCGAAGAGGTTACG
>JBJOQA010000377.1:0-4408 GCA_046050225.1 Bacteroidota bacterium
CCCTTTTCCATTGGTGGTATTGGCTGTGGTAACTGTTGAAATACAGTTTGCCGATGTAGCGCTACACACCCCTTCAATACTATACACGTAATAAGTGGAAGCAGCCAAACCGCTAATGGTGTACGTACTTGTGCCCGCGGCAACGGTAACCGGCGTTGCCCAAGTAGCAGCAGTATAAGGTTCATCCACTTTTCGCCATCTTACCCGATAACCGGAAGCGTACATCGCATTTGCCGTCCAATTCACCACAGCGCTGGAAGCGGTAATAGTGGCAGCGGTTGCCGTAACCGTTACCTGGGTGCAGGAGCTTGGTACCCAACGTAAAATGGTGCCGCTTGCCGGATAAATGGTATTAGTAATACCCACAACATCGCCTTGCACCGATCCTTTTACTAAACTATTCCAATTGTTGGTATAGGTGTATCCGGTTAAATTGGCATTGGTAAAAGTAACATTGTTATAACTGGAAGTAGAACCCTTCAAACCTACTTCCACAGTACCTGTGGTTAAAGTGGTATTAGGAGTAGTTATAGCACCATATTGAATTTCAACAACATTCGTTGTTTCATATAATTTAATTTGGAAGTTGATATTTTCGGCGCTACTCACCGCATAACGATACGCATTTGACCATTCAACAACAAACACCCTATTCGGAGAGGTACCCAAGGTTTGATATTTAACAGTTGCATTTAAATCACGACCGAGGCCCGAAATTGCGGTTGCATAATTAGCATTTGTGCTTGAAATGGGTGTGTATACGGTTGCAGAAATATTTGTTCCACCAGCGGGAGGGTTTAATGTCAAAAAACCATTCGTACTCACCTTGCAGTTGGTATAGTTAACGGCTAAATAATTAAAAGAAAAAGGGATAGTAACCGTATTATTTACCGCATCATCGGTAGCGGTAAACAAGGTGGTTGCCGAGGCATCAAGTGGCGTGTATGTGCCGGTATTTTGCGAAAAATTATACGAAGAAATTTGCGCTTGTGCGGTATGGGTGGGAGCAAAAATGAGTAATACGCATAAATAGCAAATTGCTAGTAATGCAATACGGTTTGGTACCACTTTGTAAAGTTGAATCATGCAAAAAAATAGTAAGGAAAAAATATTTTATGGCCAACTATAGGATGAGATATAAGCAGTTTATCAAAGGTTGGGATGCAAAAAATCAAGCACTAGCCACAAAAATCGATTGAAATATAGGAATATTCGGTCTATCCACCTAATTTTCTCTAATCTAAACCCTCATTTTTGGGGTAAAAAAATCGACTCCTTTTGCATGTTTTTTTTGAATATATATGATTAGATAACAATCAATCCCTTACTATTTATTCAGGTTTGTATTTTCTTGCGGGAGGTAGCTTGCAATCATGTATTTTTGTCGGCTCAAAATACCCAACACATTGTCTGACATCATTTTACTTTTACCTGATAATATTGCCAATCAAATTGCTGCCGGAGAAGTAATTCAACGCCCGGCTAGTGCCGTAAAAGAACTTTTAGAAAATGCGGTAGATGCCGGTGCAACGGATATCAAATTATTGGTAAATGATGCCGGCAAGGCCTTAGTGCAAGTAATAGACAATGGAAAAGGCATGAGCGAAACGGATGCGAGAATGTGTTTTGAGCGTCATGCCACTTCAAAAATTCGCAACATCAACGATTTGTTTCAAATTAAAACGATGGGTTTTAGAGGTGAAGCCTTAGCAAGTATTGCTGCCGTAGCCCAAGTTGAGTTAAAAACAAAAACAGCAGATAGTAATGTTGGAACTTTCATTGAAATAGAAAATAGTAGGGTTGTAAAGCAAGAACCGGTTGGTTGGCCAGCCGGAACAAGTATTGCCATGAAGAATTTATTCTTCAATGTTCCGGCGCGCAGAAACTTTTTGAAAAGCAACAATGTAGAACTGAAGCATATTGTAGATGAGTTCATCCGCGTAGCGATGGCCTTTCCGCAAATTGTTTTTTCACTTAGCAGCAACGGGCAGCAAGTAATGTACTTAGAGCAAGGCAGTTTAAAACAACGAATTGTTCAAATTTTAGGCAACTCTTATGCATCAAAGTTGGTGAGCATACAAGAGCAAACCGATTACATGAATATTTATGGTTTTGTAGGCAAGCCCGAAACGGCCAAAAAAACCAGGGGTGATCAGTACTTTTTTGTAAACAACCGCTTCATCAAAAGTCCTTATCTAAATCATGCTTTAGCAAATGCCTTTGAAGGGATGATTGCAAAAGACAGTTATCCGATGTATGCGTTATTTATTGATTTAGATCCCACTCAAGTGGACATTAACGTGCATCCTACCAAACAAGAAATAAAGTTTGAAGATGAGAAAATTATTTACGCTTTTGTTCAAAGTGCAGTAAAACATGCATTAGCACAATTTAGTATTACCCCCACACTTGATTTTGAATTAGATGCCTCCATTCAACAACTAGATGCCGTAGCTAAACCTTTTACCGATACGCAAAAAAACCAAGCCACGGGCTCCTCCTTATATAATGCATTTACCCAAAAGCATCAAGCGCATTTTATTGAAAAGAAAAGCGAGTTGCGACATTGGAACGATTTTTTTACACCGGCCACCGGTCAGCAACCCGATCAAACAACCATTGCTGATACGATTTCAACGAATACCGAAAATTCAGCAACCGGATTTAGCAGCTTATTGGCCAACGTACCACAGTTATTTTTTGAAGAAACTGTTCAAATACATCAACGTTTTTTATTAATTCCGGATGCCCAAGGTTTTTTATTGGTGCATCAACAAAATGCCCATGAACGTATTTTATACGAAAGATTTAATCGCGCCTTAGAGGGCAAACCCATTGCTACCCAACAAAGTTTGTTTCCTGTTACGCTTGACTTAGCAGCCGCTGATGCCATTTTATTAGTAGAATTATTGCCGGAATTAAACGCCTTGGGCTTTCACTTAGAACCCTTTGGCAATAACACTTTCGTCATTCAGGGCTCGCCAGCCGACGTACTGCAAGGCAATGAAAAAACAGCCATTGAAAAAATGCTGGAACAGTATAAGCATTTCAGTAACGACCTTCGTTATAGTAAAAGAGAAAAGTTATTACGCTCTATGGCTTGGCAACAAAGTATTAAGGCAGGAACAAGCTTAAGTCATAAAGAATGTGTTGCATTGGCCGAAGATTTATTTGCTTGCGAAACACCCAATATTACGCCAACCGGTAAACCAACTTATATCGATTATAACAACCAAGATTTGAATAAATTATTTGGTCGCTAATGCGTGATTGAATTCATGAGAGTGACAAATTATTCGTATCTTTTTCGGGTCTTTAAGCCAAATACAGCCCAACAACATGAATCAATTTTCGGCCCGGTACGGAATATTGACCGTATTTTTATTAGCCATCGCGTGTGTGGCATTTTTTGTTTACACCACTTTTAATAATACCCAGCAAACAACCATATTAGGTGCAAAAATCAATAAGGTAATAGAAACGATTGCCCAAACAGATAAAATTGAAAAAGATTTAGATCAACTTGAATTTTCAATACATGCTTATTTTTTTGATGATTCTATTCGCTTTGAACCTATCTATAGAACTGCATTGCTAACTTATGAATCAGACATTGTTTCATTAAACAAAGCTAAATCATCCGAAAACCTATCTTCGGCACAAGCCAATCAATTAAAATCATTGATACGCAGGAGGTTGCAATTGTGTGCACAAACTGAACACATTTTTAAAACGCAAGGCGCCCATCAAGTTACCGAATTTAATAAGGCCGGTGCCTCTAAGCGCATATTTGATAGTACTCGATCTACCATTAACGAAGTGGTACTTCAAAATAAAAAGATACTTGAAACCGCCAACTTAAATCTTCACCAAACCGCACAAAAAACAACTAACCTATTTATTTTAATGGCAACAGGATTTTGCTTGCTATTAATTTGGCTGTTTTATTTGATTAATGCCGATTTAAAAAGAAGGCAACAATCTGCTGCCCAACTTTTGTTTCAAGCTTCACTGCTGCAAGCTATTTCGGAAGCGATTATTACAACTGATGAAAAACTGATCATTACCGGATGGAATAGTTTTGCTGAAAAACTATATGGTTATTCCGCCCAGGAGGCAGTGGGGCAAATTATTGGAGAACTACTACAACTGCAAATAAATGAAGAAGAATTGGAAAGTAGTTTTAGTGATTTAAAAAGGATTGGCCATTATCGGGATGAATATATAGCGTACAAAAAAAACAAAGAGGTGGTTTATTTAATGGCTAGTGTTAACACCATTAAAAATCAAACAGGTGAAATTACCGGCTATATTGCTATTCATAAAGACATTACTGATCGCGTTTTATTAGACCAACAATTACAAAAAATAAACCACCAACTTGAACAACAAGTTGCTGATAAAACAG
>JBJOQA010000378.1:0-3219 GCA_046050225.1 Bacteroidota bacterium
ACAAGCGATTATACATGTACATCTTGATTTGAAATTTTGCATCCAGCCTAATCTTTACTTTAAAACGCGAAAATTGCAAACCATTTACGGTTTCAAATTCTTGGGCGGTATCGATTTTGGCATCCGGCATTTCTCGCTCAAATGTTTGATAAACTACATCGTAAATAGCGCGATTTGTTTCTAGGTAAGCACCATCCTTTTTTACATCATACGGTTGGTAATTTGCCTCCATATAATGCATGAAATCTTTACGATAATTAAAAATTGCTTTGGTATTTAATGGTATTTCTTGATCGATTGTTTCCTCAATCGCTACTTTTCCTTTTTGATTTATTCTTTTAACTTCTGCATCGGATACGGCCTTAAATGCAGCAGGCACCATCATCGTCCAGCCAAAATCCGGCGAAACCATTTTTTGTAACGAATCGGTTGGTTGTGCAAAAACCGAATAGCCCAAACAAGTCAACAAAATAATTCCTATCAACTTTTTCATCTGCTGATTTTTGAATTTAACTAAAGTACCGGTTCAATGCAAATCAACTAACGCGTTGAAGGAACGGGTTGATTGTTTACATAAACAAATGCGTATTTTCTTCCAATGGTTTTTCCTTTCGAATCGCTTTTCATCATTAAATAACCAACACCGGTTAACACGGCGGCGGCCCCCAGTAAACTAGGACTAAACTTTTTATTATCAACTAAAAACACGATGCCGCTGGCCGCGGCCAATACAACACCGCCACCCATTAAGGTACCGCCGCTGGCACCCCAATTAAACCGTCGGCCAAGAGTGTTTACTGATTTTATTTGTTTATAATGAAATTGATAATAATATACCTGCGAAGTATCTATTACATATACGCCTAAACTTGTGGGAACTTGTCGGGCTATCACTTGTCGTAAAAAAAGGGAATCGTTCCGTAGTTGCGTAATAACGCCATCTACTTCGGCACCCGAATGGGTTATAAATTGAATATAGGTTCCGGCAAAATAAGTGGCAATGGTGCGGTCGCGCTTTTTTAAAAGTAAAAAATCGGTTTGCGACCAAGCGATAGATACTGCCATCAACAACAAAATAAAGAGACCGGATTTTTTCATAACAGGTCGATTTTTGAAATGATTAGCTCAATGGGTTAATTCGACTTTGAATAAAACAAACCTACTAACAAGGCGATACCGAAACCTACCAGAATTAAGCCCGAAATTTTGTTGATCCAAGAAATCGTTTTCTCATTTATATTTTTTCTGATTTTGCCGGCCAACACCACCTTGGCAATATCCACACTGGTGTTAATTAACAGGCATGAACTAAAAATAATAATCCGTTCTTGAATGGTATGAGTAGCTGCAATTGCCGTAGCTGTAGTTAACCAAAATGCAAAAACGGCAGGATTTACAGAGTTTAAAATAAAGCCGGAGGCAATTAATTTAGCATGATCGCGAGTGGTTATTTTAATTTTATCTTCATCTTCTTTCAAATGTATTTTTTTGAAAAAGAGATAAAAGATGCCTAGTCCCAATAAAATTAAACTGCCTACAAAACCAATTTCGGTTTTAAAATGTAGCAGCTGCGTCATAATTTCTGAAAAGGCATTGCTCAATAAAACCCATACTACATCGCTAAGCCATACGCCGGCTACAAAACTAAATCCACCCGCTCTTCCATTATTAATACTTTGTTTAATAATAGTGAACACAACCGGCCCCACCGAAAAAATCAATAGTACACTAATGGCGAGCCCTGTTAAAAATGCATCAAACATGAAATATGCCGGTATCTGTCAAAAAATTAGAATCTTGTTCAACCTACCTTTCGTATTGTATTTTAGCTAATCGGCGTTATGCCATTTTAAAAATTAACTACAATGCCATTCAGCTTTTGCGAGCAAGCACCGGCCGGTATGTTACAGTGAAGGTAAATATAATTATGCACTAATATCTCACCGATAATCGTGTTGTACAATTATTTCTTCTTAAAAATGGGCACTGTACTGCAGGGTTCTCCGTACATGATACTTTTTACAACGGGTCTTAAAAGTTTGGTTGCTGCTAAATAGGCCGCTTCGCTGATGGGCAATTCGCCACACCCCTTAATAACAACGCGTTTATCTTCATATTCACTTGCGGGTAATGCCGCAATTGCCTGTAATAATAAATGTTGCCTAAATTGTTCTTCGGTTCCGTAATACAAATCGGTTGCCACCGGCTGCAATAAACTTCCAATTAACATATACGCCCACATCGGTATTATGGCATCTGCACTGCAAGTAATCGCCACATACTTTCCTTCATATGTACTGATGTCCAAATTTTTTAGCGCCTCCCTAAAATCTTTCTCCTTTAAAATTAATCCCATAAATAAATAGGATTTGATATCAAACACTTCAATTTTTGCTTTGGGATAATATTCTTCTAGGTTCAAAGTGATTAATGCACTTTCGGTAACCTTATTAATGAATGTTTCGCTCATAATACAAAATTACTCAATTATAACATTGATAACGATGTGATCGTTGTTAGTAAAAAATACATTTTCTGAAAACGAAAACTTGCCACAAAAAAGGCCCAACAAATTGTTGGGCCTTTAATTTATGTCAAAATAAGATTAATAGATTTTGCTTCTTTCATCAACAATATCTGCATTGTTGCGTAATGATTCGAAGAAACCGTTTGTTAATTGTTGCGACAAAGTTCTTGCTCGATCTGCATCGCTGCTTTGAACCGGATTGGCTTTATTACCTATAGCCAAAACCTTCACTAAAAATACACCGGTGTTACCGGCAATAGGAGCAGAAGCTTTTGCTTGATTTGCTTTGTTAAATGCAGCACCAATTACTTTTGGTTCAGCACCCACACCATTGATGATTTGTCCGCCATAGCTAATGCTAGAATCAGCACCGGCTGTTTGAACTTGTACATTGTAGGCTGCAGCTGCAGTTTCTAAGGTTGCTGAAGCAGTAATTTTTGCTTTGATAATTTCTGCTTTCTTTTCATTTCTAACCAATGTTTCTACCATCGGACGAGCACTAGATGCATCCGGCAAACCTTTTGGTTGAATTTTTTTAACAGCAGCAACTACATATTGATCCCCAATGCTAAATGGTTCTGAAACATCGCCTTCTTTTGCTTCAAATGCCCATCTTACTAATTGACGTGCATCTGATAAACCACCAACTTGAAAATCATTTTCTTTTACAATGGTTGGAAGTTCAACCTTTA
>JBJOQA010000379.1:0-3715 GCA_046050225.1 Bacteroidota bacterium
AGGCGAAGGCGGTACCCAATTAGCCTTAAAAAAGTTAACCCCGGTTCGGTTGATAAAAAATGATTTTTATAAAGAAGTTGAAAAGGCTGAATTAAACGGCGCTTCACCGGAAGAATTGGCCTCCCTATTGGGCAGAGGACGGGCAAAGAAAGGTATGTTTGAAGGCGATTTGAATGCCGGCGAATTAGAAGTAGGGCAGGTTGCCGCACTCATTCAGCAAATTATGCCTGCCGGCGAAATCGTTGCAGAAATTTGGCAAGATTTTTCAAAGAAATTAGCCAACCCGTTAAATGCCCCAAATTTAGGATAGGCTCGATGCAGTAATAGAAGTTTAGCACAATACGTTAAAATGTTATATTTGCTATAATTGCGATTATCCCATTAAATATCCAATTGCATAATGCTAAATAACCCAAAGAAATTAGCCATAGCCTTGCTATTGCCAATATTTTACCTGGCCTTGCCCATTGTAGGCTATTGTCAGCCTGTAACGCCCACCCAGCAACAGATTTCAGAAATACTTCCCAATGTGGTGGATCCCACCCAAATGACGAAGTCTACCTTTGAAGCCTATTTCAAAGACAATAATCAGAAAAAAAATGTGGCGGGCGACAAAAACAAGGAAACGCCTAATATCAAAAAGGAACTGGAAAATAAGTCGCTAGACAAAGACAGTACCCAAAACGACAATATTAAAAAAAATAATTATCGTCCGGATGAAACCTACGGCGCCAATGTATTTACCACGGCTGCCATGTTTGATATTTCTGAACTTTCTACCCCACCCTTAGATTATCCCATTGGAGTGGGCGATCATATCATTGTTTCACTTTGGGGCGGCGGCGAATATCAAGAAGATTATTTGGTTGCAAAAGACGGCGCCATTTTTCCGGCTAGTTTAGGAAAAATAACCGTTCAAGGTTTAACCTTCGAAAACGCGCAAAGCATGATTCGCGCACGTTTTAGCGGTCGTGTGCCGGTTGGAACCAATATTCAAGTAACCTTGGGGCAGCCGCGTACCGTTAATGTAAACGTAGTAGGCGAAGTGGCCAATCCCGGACCAAAAACAGTTTCTGCATTTTCCAACGCATTCAACTTAATTGGCTTAGCCGGCGGCGTAACCGAATTTGGCAATCTGCGCGAAATTCAGATTAAAAGAAACGGAAAAGTGGTGGAAGAGTTAGACGTGTATAAATATCTCACCAGCGGTGATATGGGCCGCAAGCTTTACCTACAAAACAATGATTTTATTGTGGTAGGTTTTGTGGAAAAACGCGTTTTGGCAACCGGCCAATTTAAACGTCCCATGTACTATCAATTAAAGCCAAAAGAAGGCATCAAGGCTTTGATACGTTACTCAGGCGGCTTTACCGCCGATGCCTTTACATCGGGTATCAAAGTGATTCGCACCGAAAATGAACGGCAGGTAATTCATGATGTAAATGCTACGGCAGTTTTACGCATGTCTAACCAAGATTATCTATTGCAAGATGGCGACATTATTAAAGCCGATTTAATTAGACCGGGTATCGTAAATAAAATTGAATTAGAAGGTGCAGTAGCATATCCCGGCAATTATGAATTGCGCCCCGGCGACCGTTTATTTGACGTGATTAATCGCGCCGGCGGTATTACCAACAATACCTATTTGCCTCGTGCTTATGTGTTTAGAGGAGCAGGCGATTCTACCAATATCAAATCTAATAAACTAGAAATCAACTTAACTGATTTTAGTAAAGAGGATGTAAATAGCGTTAACAATGTATTGATGCAGGCCAATGACGTGGTGCATCTTTTTAGCAACAGCGAATTTGGCGAACAACAATTTGTAGAAATTTACGGCGAGGTTCGCAAACCCGGAACAGTTCGTAAATATGGCGGCATGACCTTGCAAGACCTTATTTATTTATCCGGAGGATTAAAGCCTTCGGCAGAATATGGCCGCTTAGAGATTTCGAGTATTGTAGATATGGATTCTGCCAAACTAGGTATCAAGCCTACCCGCACGGTGATTAAATCTTATGCCATACAATCTAACTTAGAATTAGATTCGGTTGCTGCAAAGGTAATTTTGAAGCCCTACGATCAAATTCATGTTCGTAAAAATCCAAGCTTCGAATTACAAGAAAATATTCGCATTGAAGGATTGGTAAATTATCCGGGCCAATACCCACGTTTAGATAAGCAAGAACGCTTGTCGTCTTACATAGAAAGAGCCGGTGGCGTAAAAGAAAATGCCAACATTGCGGGTGTAATGTTATTTCGTAAAAGATCTGAAATGCTTCGCGAAAAAATTGCCCCTGCCCCTACCGTTGATTCAGCAGGTAACCCTATCCCCAACAACACATTGGTAAGTGCAGAAGAACCGGTTAGTATTGATTTGTACATGGCTTTAAAAAACAAAAACTCCCGACATGATATTATTTTACAAAAGGGAGATTTGTTAATCGTACCTGAAATCAATCCATTTGTAAGTGTGCAAGGAAAAGTACAATCTCCTTTGAAAATTGCTTTTGAAGAAGAACATAAAAACCTATCCTATTATATTGATAAAGCAGGCGGTTACGGCATTCGCCCTTGGCGCAGCAGAATTTATGTTACGTATGCTAATGGTAAAAGCAAGCGCACTAAAAATTTCTTCTTCATGCATTTTTACCCACATGTAGAGGAAGGTTGTACCATCAATGTACCCGAACGCCCCGAAACAAAAGAGTTCGGCGATATCGTAAAACAATCTGCCGGTACTGCAGTACCCTTAATGATCACCTATTTGGTTTTAAAATTATTAAAGTAATACAATTTGGAAACCGCAGACTTAATCAAAGAAATTGCTAAGCAACTAATCCGCAAGCGGATGATTGTACTTATTGGCGCGTTGGCATGTTGTGTTGGAGGAATTATTTTGGCTAAAAAAACACGTACCGTTTTTACTTCCAAAGCCACTTTATTTCCATTAACCACCCCCAATGATAATTCATTAACCAATGCCACCCTCAGTGGTATTTTAGGCTTAGGCGATGCGCCCAAAAGCTTTAGTTCGGAAGCTACCATCAATATCGTTGAGTTGGCTCAAAGTAGAAATGTGCGCGAAACGGTTTCGGCCACCAAATTACCGGCTTTTAATAATGCAAGTATTGCCGACCTTTTAATTCAAGATTATAACGAACACAAAGGCCTGTTTACCTCCGCCATCGAAACGCCAACCGATAGTATTAAAAAAGTAATTATCGGCGGCGAATTATTAAAATCGAATATTGTGGCAAAACTGAGTAAAAACGGCGTTTTAGAACTTTCTTACTCAGGTTCAAACGAGGCTTTAATTTCCCCCATCTCTTTTACTATCATTGAAAAAATATCTCAATTTTATATTGACTTAAAAAGACAAAAAGCCATCGCCGATTACAACTTCACCTTGGGTAAAATTGATTCTTTTCAAAACATGTTGAATCAAGTTGACCGACAAGCCATCGACTTTCAACGCAAAACACTTTTTACCCCCAACGATCAGTTAGAATTTAATTTGCCGCAAGAAAACATCGTATCCGAAAAAACCAGAATCTTGCGTCAACGCGATATGAGTATTAATAATAGAGAGGAAGCGGTTTGGCGTTTACAAAAGGCAACCCCTATTATTTCTACCTTAGATAAACCGCTTCCACCCTTTGATAAAAAACGTCCGTCTGCACTTGTAATGGGCATTGCAGGATTATTCATA
>JBJOQA010000380.1:0-3709 GCA_046050225.1 Bacteroidota bacterium
TTTTTGATTCGTAAATATTCAAATTGTAATCCCTTATCCATTGAATAATTTATGCCGCTTTATAGATTTACCCTGACGAAGTTTGATGGCATGAAAAAAGGAAGGCACATCGTTCGTCCAACTTTTTAGAATTAAAACAATTGCCACAATTTCAATGCGAGTTATAATACCTACCCAAAAACATAGCTGAAATAATATGAAAGATTGGCACTGCAATACAATTTGAATAAGTGTTGCAAAGAGCAATAAGGTCCAAGTTTTTGCACCAATAGAATGTGTGGCTATTTCCTTTCTAAATTTTAAAAAGCAAATAAGGTAAATTAATCCTTCAAAAGTAAACAGCACAATTAGTTTGGAAGCATTTGCTATAAAAAAACCTGGGCATTGAATATAGGTAGCAATGGCAAAGGATATAAAGAAGACCTGATCGATGGAGGAATCTAAACGGCGTAATTTTTCAGATGAAACGTTTAATTTTCTTGCAATGATGCCGTCAAAAATATCGGTGAGCAATCCAATGGACAAAAGTAAAATGGCCATGAATTGATAATTTGAAATATGCAACCAACTACACATTAAAATAACAATACCTAAAGCAAGTCTTGCATAGATTAACAATAGCGGCACTTTTTTCATTGTATATATGAAGTAGATTTTATCGAAAGCAAACAATAAAAAAAGACTATAAATAAATATAGTCTTTTAATACTTTTTTCAAGATTGAGTGTGGAGCTGCAGGGATTCGAACCCTGGTCCAAACATATTCGCCACAAGCCTTCTACATGTTTATTCAGTTATTCATTTTCGAGTTACCGCAGGAACCTGACCAACCAACGATAACCTTAGAAGAATAGTCTTAGGCAATGGTCACCTCATTCCATTGCAGCGTTCTGTTTTTTGTTTGAGTCGGCGGCGGTGCTTGGTAACAGACGAACCCGCGCGGCGGCCCTAATGGGTGCTAATCTATCGATTAAGCAGCCATGGCATACTGAGTATTGCCATTTGAAAGTTTCGTATTCAGATTCAAGTGCTAATTACGCAACGCACTACATGCTTATACCTGCAAAGAACTATGCTGTCAAAACCGGTCAGCCCCGTTTGTACAAAGGTACAACTATTATATTTCGTGTGAAGAAAACCTAATTTCACATGAATTACATCCTTAAAACCATCCCATCAATTTTCGGAAAATATCATTTCCGTTGGTAAATACCATTAGCCCAATAATGATAATAAAGCCAATCATATTTGCTTTTTCCAAGAAAGAATCCGGAACCTTTTTACCGGTAATCATCTCAAACAACGTAAACAATATATAGCCACCATCCAACATCGGGATAGGTAAGAAATTCATGAACGCTAACGCGATACTGAAAAATGCGGTAATATTCCAAAATGATTCCCAATCCCAATAAGGACCAAAAACCTGGGTCATACTCGCAAAACCGCCCATTCCTTTATAGGCACCGGTAGAAGGTTTAAATAGCAAAGAGAACTGATCGAAATAATCTTTCAACTTTTCAAAAGCCTTACCCACTCCGGCCGGAAAACTTTCGAAGAAGCCATAGGTTTTGGTTTCAAATGCTAAATACCCTTTATCTTTTAACTTATCAAAACTTAAAAAACTTAAACCCAGTTTTTTATTCGCATCTAGCTTAACAGGATAAGTATATTCTTTACCCGCTCTTAATACGGTTACCGCAATTACAGCAGAATCCTTTTGACGATCATTATATCGAGCAATTTCATGCCAATAATTAATGGGAGTACTATCTAACTTAACCACTAAATCATTAGGTTGCAAACCTGCTTTAAATGCATTACTTAATTCTGGCTTCATCAAACTATCTACAAAAGCAGGCATTCTAATACCGATTAATCCTTTGCGATCAATTTTCTTTGTAGATAATTGTCCCAACAAATCTTGTGGAATATCGATGTTTACATTGGTTCCACTTCTTTCAACGGTTACTGTTTTACCCCCAATCAATACTTTTTTCAAAACATCATCAAAGTACTTTACCGGGGTGCCGTTCACAGCGGCAATTTTATCACCGTCTCTGAATCCTACTTTAACCATTAATGAATCGCTTACAGAAATACCTTCTTTCAATGATTGATTCAATATTTTCTTCTCTCCCCACACAAATAATACCATTGCATAAATCAAAAATGCGGTAATCACGTTTACCATAATTCCACCCATCATAATCAATAAACGCTGATAGGCCTTTTTGCTTCTAAACTCCCATGGTTGTGGTGGCGCCTTCAATTTTTCAGCATCTTGGGTTTCATCCATCATCCCATCAATTTGCACATAACCGCCAAATGGAAACCAGCCTAAACCAAACTCCGTATCACCTTTTTTCTTTTTAAATAAGGCAAAATTTAATACGGTTGGCACCGGAAATAAGAAATCAAAAAATAAGTAAAATTTATTGACACGTGTTTTAAACAAACGGGCGAAGAAATAATGTCCCCATTCGTGCAGAATAATCAACAAAGAAAGCGAAACAAAAAACTGAGCTATTTTGATAAAGGTTTCCATTAATAATTATAAGAATTAAACAAAATGATTAAAAAGTTATGTGAGATGAATTTAAATCACGGGCATTGCTTATTTAAAGCTTCATTAAAGAAGCGGCGAAAGTACGTGCTTCGGCATCACTGTCAAAATAATCTTCCAAGGTTGGGTGTTCAATAAAACTGCAGTGTCGCATTGCTTTTTCTACAACAGCAGTAATATCCAAAAAGCCAATTCGATTGCGTAAAAAAGCCCAAACGGCAATTTCATTGGCAGCATTCAAAATACAAGGCATGTTACCGCCTTTTTGCATGGCTTCCATTGCTAATGCAAGATTTCGGAAGGTTTTAATATCCGGTTCTTCAAAACTTAATGTGGGATATTTTTTAAAGTCGAAACGCGGAAATTCGTTCTTTAATCGCTGTGGAAATGCCATTGCATATTGAATAGGCAGCTTCATATCCGGCAAACCCATTTGCGCTTTCATACTACCATCTTCAAATTGAACCATACTGTGTATGATACTCTGCGGATGTATCACCACCTGAATTTGCTCGGGCTGTAAATGAAATAACCACTTGGCCTCAATCATTTCCAAGCCCTTATTCATGAGCGTTGCCGAATCAATAGTGATTTTTGCGCCCATCGTCCAATTAGGATGCTGCAACGCATGATCGCGCTTCACATTGACTAAAAAGTTAGGTTTTTTACCTAGAAACGGACCCCCACTTGCGGTAAGAATAATTTTTTCAATTGGATTTCGACCTTCGCCAACTAAACATTGAAAAATAGCCGAATGCTCACTGTCAACCGGAATGATCGGTGCACGTTTTTCGTAAGCTTTTTGCATCACGATATCCCCTGCAACAACCAAAGTCTCTTTATTGGCCAACCCTACTGCTTTCCCCTTTTCAACTGCTTTTAGTGTTGGTTTTAGTCCGGCAAAGCCCACAATTCCCGCCAACATCATATCATAACTATCAAAATCTGCAACTTCTTCTAAAGCCTGTTCTCCCGCAAAAACTTTGATATCTGTAGATCCCAATGCCTCTTTTACTTTCTGAAATCGAGCTTCATCTCCAATTACTACTGCATTGGGTTTAAACTCTAATGCTTGTTTGATGAGTAATTCATCATTGGTTTGTGCTGTTAAGATCTCTGCCTCAAATAGTTCGGGATGAGCAC
>JBJOQA010000381.1:0-15823 GCA_046050225.1 Bacteroidota bacterium
ACCGTTTGGGTAGCTACCACCCTATTTAAAAATGGCAAAGTGTTTTTATTAGACATCTTCCATGGCAACCAAGAATTGGCCGACAGTGTAAATAAGCTACTATTAGCGGGATTTTACCTCATTAATGTTGGGTATATGGTTTACACTTTACGTATTGTAGAAGCAGTACCCAATGCACAAATCATGATAGAAGAGTTGAGCCGAAAAATTGGCTGGATAATTTTAATCTTAGGCGGAATGCACTTCTTTAATTTATTCGTATTCTTCAAATTACGTAAACGTGCCTTACATGAAAAAAGATTGAACGAAACTTTCCGCCAAGTTTATGAACCTAAAAATTTGTAATCATGCCATCTACATCCAAAAAAATAGTCATTGCCGGCGGCACCGGCTTTATTGGTCAAGCTGTTTGTGAATATTTTTCGGATACCCATCTCTCGGTAGTGCTAACCAGGCAACTACCGGGAGATTTCCCGCGTAGCGGAAATAGCCAAATTAAATATGTGCATTGGGATGGAAAAACCATTGGCGATTGGGCAGCCGAATTAGAAAATGCAGATTTGTTATTAAACCTTAGCGGTAAATCAGTTAATTGCAGCTATACGCCTACCAACAAGGAAGCTATTTTAAACAGTAGAGTAGAAAGTACGGCCATACTGGGAAATGCGATACGGCACTGCGTCCACCCGCCTACATTATGGATAAATGCGGCGTCTGCTACAATTTATCCGCATGCAATAGACACCGCACGCACCGAAACTTTTACCGATTTTGCAGATGACTTTTCGGTAAGCGTTTGTAAAAAATGGGAAGCTTGTTTTTTTGAACAACGTACGCCATTTACCCGAAAAGTAGCTTTACGAACTGCCATTGTGTTAGGAAATGGCGGTGTAATGCCTATTTACAAAAATCTTGTAAAATTCGGCTTAGGCGGTCGGCAGGGAAACGGTAAACAATACTTTAGCTGGTTACATATTGAAGATTTTTGTAGTATCGTTCATTGGTTAATGAAAAATCCCAAACTGGAAGGTATTTTCAATGCGAGTGCGCCTCAACCGGTTACCAATGAACAATGGATGACCGTGTTGCGAAAAACCATGAAGGTGCCATTTGGGTTACCCATGCCTACCTGGATGCTACAATTAGGTGCCATTATCATGGGAACCGAAACAGAGTTGGTTTTAAAAAGTAGATGGGTATTACCTGAGCGACTTCTAAATGAAGGTTATCGTTTTTTGTATCCATCGATTGCCGAAGCCACCAACCAATTAATCGCTACTTCTATCAATAAAAAGGATTAGTATCTTTGATTATGCCCATGCAACCTTTTATATTATTTGACGGTGTTTGTAATTTGTGTGATCGTTCTGTACAGTTTGTACTTAAGCGCGAAAAACAATCACGTATTTTATTTGCGGCGCTACAAAGCAAAGCCGGTAAAGAATTGGCAGCCCAATTTAAAATTGAAGAACAAGATTTGCGCTCCGTTATATTCGTTGAGAATGGCTATGTTTATCGAAAGTCGACCGCCGCTTTAAAAATTTGCAGACATCTAAAGGGCGCTTGGCCATTATGCTATTTGTTAATACTAGTGCCCAAGTTTTTACGCGACAAAGTGTACGATTATGTAGCCAAAAATCGCTATAAATGGTACGGTAAAAAAGAAAGTTGCATGCTCCCGTCTGCCGAACAACGCCATCGATTTATTGGCGGTTAAACTTTATGAGATGAAAAAAACATTAGTAATAGGCGCAAGTACCAATCCCGACCGTTATAGTTTCCTAGCTATCAACAGGTTATTGCATTTCAACCATGAAGTTTGTGCCATTGGCATAAAACCCGGACAAGTTGGATCGGTAACCATTGAAACCGGACAACCGGCATTTTCGGGAATAGATACCATTACGCTTTATTTAAATCCGGAAAGGCAAAAAGCCTACTACCAGTACATACTTTCACTTCATCCTCAACGCATTATCTTTAACCCGGGCACAGAAAACGACGAGTTAATTGCCTTGGCTGAAAAAGCCAAAATTCAATGCATGGAAGCATGTACATTGGTAATGCTTAGCACAGGCCAGTACTAGCTTGTAGCGATTTTTCGAACGCAGGTAGCATTTCCTCCAATTTCAATAAAAAATGCAATATCCAACTATTGTTTTCGTTAGGGAATATGGTACATCGTGAGTTGTACCCCTATATCCAAAAATAAAAACAATGAAAAGTCTGTCCCTAACCCTATGCTGCTGCATCAGTTTTGTGCTAGCATATGCCCAACCAAATGCCCATCAACGGCCGACTTTATTTGATCAACTTCCTGCTTCCATCCATTGCACCGGCGACCAATTACAGTCTATTTTACAAGCACCAACCGGATCTTTTGTTGATATCCCTTTAGCTCCATCATTTGCAGTTAAAGGTATTGTAGCATCAAATCGGGTTAAATACCAACAATTACAAACCGTTGCCGTTCGCTTGGCAAACTATCAAAATATTGTTCTATCTATATCCGTTCGCAGAAATGAGCAAAATGAGGTAATCTATACCGGCAGAATTATTAGTCCGGCTTATGCCGACGGCTTTGAAATCAAAAGAATTAAAGGCAATGATTATCAACTTGTAAAAATTGAAACAGAACAAGTGCTACCCACTTGTGCCGATCATTAGTCAACAAATCCTATCCAAATTGCCGAAAGGCCCATCCTATCCAATCCAACACCATGAAAAAATTATTATCCACCCTGTTTATATTGGTTGCTTTTGCACTTCATCAGGAAGTAGCAGCACAAACCAACAGCAGCTTATCGAGCGCCGCAGCAACGATTTACCTAGATTTTGATGGCGAATATGTTGATGCTCCGGTTTGGAATAATGCCACACCTTTTGCGGCCGCAGCAGCTTCCTTAACTGCCAGTCAAAAAGAAGAAATCTTCGAACGCGTAGCAGAAGATTACCGACCATTTAATATTAATATCACCACTAGTGAAGCCAGTTTTTTAGAGGCACCTATTAATAAAAGAATTAGAGTTATCATTACCAGCACTAGTGCTTGGTTTCCGGGAGTTGGCGGTGTTGCTTATGTTGGCTCATTTACCTGGGGAGACGACACGCCTTGTTTTGTATTTAGCGATCGCCTTGGCAATAATACCAAGTACATTGCCGAATGTTGTTCGCACGAAAGTGGACATACCTTGGGTTTAAGTCATCAATCAACCTATAATAATTCCTGCCAATTAACTGCAACCTATAACGAAGGACAAGGTACAGGCGAAAGTGGTTGGGCGCCAATTATGGGAAACAGTTACTATCGCAATATGAGCGGTTGGAACAATGGCCCTACACCATATGGTTGTGGTAACATTCAAGACAATCTTAGTATCATTACTTCTCAAAATGGGTTTGGCTATCGTCCGGATGATTTTTCAGATGATATCAATAACAATCCAACATTGATAAACCTTAGTTCGTTTAGCATGAATGGGGTTATCAGCACCAGCAGTGATAAAGATGTATTTACGTTTACATTGACAGATAACGCCAATGTGATGCTTACATTCAATCCATTTAATGTTGGTAGTAGTGCAGCAGGTGCAAATTTAGATATCAAAGTTTCTTTATACAATGCCGCAAGGGTTTTGATCAGAACTTATGATCCTTCAAACACCATGAGTGTTACCATTGACACGCTGCTAAATAGTGGCAACTATTATCTAATGATTGATGGAACCGGAAATAGTTTTGTAAATGATTATGGCAGTTTGGGTTCTTATTCCATCGAAGGAATTGCCAGTATTTTACCAATTCGTTCTGTAACCTTAACAGGAAATAGTACCAACAATAAACACGATTTAAATTGGGAAATTCAAAGTGATGCGCCAATACAAGAAGTAGTGTTAGAACAATCTTCAAATGGTATAGCGTTTGAACCAGTTGCCCAACTTGCTGCTAATAGCACCCATTTTGAACAAACCCAAATTGCAGGAAATTGGTTCTATCGTTTGAAAGTTGTTTCAACCGAAACCAATACGAAATACTCAAATACTATACAACTTAAATCTAGCAAAATTGAAAATGCGCTGGTTCAGGTGAATACCCTCATTGCACCTCATATCATCATTAGAAGTGATAATATAGGCGTATATCAATTAATTTCTTTAGGCGGTCAGGTAATACTAAAAGGCAATTTAACGGCTGGCTTACAAACGATTAATACCAGCTTGCCTGCAGGTATTTACATTTTGCGCACAAAAATTGGCAATACCGATCAAACCTTTAAACTCGTTAAACCCTAAACCCCAAATATCAACATTGAAAAAGAGTCGGCACGAAATAGCCGGCTCTTTTGTTATAAATTCTTTTAATTTTATTATGCTAAGCAACCACTGCATCGAAAAGCTTGTTACTAAGATGATGAAATCACTTTCAATATTAATAATTTGTACATTAAGCTTATTGGCTTGCCGTAACAATAATCGTTCAGCAAATAATGCATTGGAAGGCAATTGGCGAATGACAATGGTGAAGGAAATAAGCAATGGACAAACCCATTTAAAGCCACAGGGAACAATTGGAGATGTAGCCCTATCTTTGAATTTCATTAGTGCTACTGAAGGTCAAATTTTGGGCAATACGCCTACTAATACCCTGACTGGTTCTTTTATAATCGCCGCAAATAATAGGATTACTTTTACTGCAGTTTCAGCAACAAAAGTAGCAGAAACTACTTGGGGCAACTACTTTTATAGTAATACGCTTTTTATAGAACGATATGCCCTTACAACAAATGGTTTATTGGAATTATCTACCCCAAACCTTGTACTTCAATTTGAGAGACCGTAATAATAAATAGTGGGGAAATAAATCAATTGTTCATTTACTACTTTGAATCAATCGCTATTTTCAAAAAGCAAGAAAAAGCGTAAACGTTTAACAAAGATTATTCAGCCTCCATCACCTCAGTGCGAAGGGCAAGAATTTTATGGCGCTTCAAGCGCTTTTCTTCTGCTTGCAACTTAGCCGCATCTGAAATTGCTTTCACTTTTGGACGACTATAATAAATTACAGCGATTAAAGCCACGGCTGTAGCCATTAAAATACTGATTACCCAAGTTGTACCCAAACTGCGTAAAGCAAAAGCTAAGGCAATGAAGCCAATGTTAGCCCCAACACAAAGCAAGGTTACTTTACGATGACTGAAGCCCAAATCGAGCAGGAAATGGTGAACATGCGTTCTATCAGGACTAAATGGAGATCGACGATCGAGAATACGGTGAGAAAACACGCGCAAGGTATCAAACAAGGGAACAATCATAATGGCAAAGCCAATAGCGGGAGCGGCATCTAATGGCACGCGTGCCGTAGCAGTTCCGGCTTGATTGATAAAATTGATGACCATAATTGAATTCATTAATCCAATTAGTAGCGAGCCGGTATCGCCCATAAATATTTTAGCGGGCGAAAAATTATAGATTAAAAACCCAATTAAGCTACCGGATAAAGCGATGGCCATAACGGCATACATCATTTGACCAGCAAAATAAAAATAGGTTCCAAATACCAATGCGGTGAGCAGCCCTAAACTTCCGGCCAAACCATCAACACCGTCAATCAAGTTAAAAGAATTGGTAATTACTACGATGGTAAACATAGTGAATACCACACTTGCAACTGGCGGTATTGCATCAATCCCTAAAAAACCATGCATATGGGTAATTTGCACACCGCCAAATCGAATGACAATTCCGGCAGCAAGCAATTGACCGATAAATTTTTTGGCAGGAGACAGTACTAATATATCATCCTTGATTCCAAGGAAAAAGATTACGATTGCAGCCGCAACAAAATATTGAAGATGAGGGTTACGAGCAGGTACGCCTAGCAAGGTTGCCAGAATAAATCCGGCAAAAATTCCCAATCCGCCTAAAGTAGGAATCACCATCTTGTGCACCTTTCTTTCATCCGGCTCGTCAAACATTTTCTTTTGTCGAGCCACCTGTATAATGATGGGAATCGCAAAAAAAGTAATCATGAAAGCCAAAGCGCCACTTAAAATGATATTATACATGCCCGGTATTTAATAAAAATAATATATTTCCGAGATTTTTTCGCATCGCCCCAAAAGCGGGCTTGGTAGCTAAAAATACTACTGCAACATAGGCAAAAACCGCTGATAATAAAAATTTTATATCCATGAATTTATTACCATTACCCAAAATTGCCCATTTTACTTCAAAGCGTTAACAATCGACTTTCAACAAATTTGAAACCAATACTTTTCGTTTTCGTTTGAAATTTCAACCATTTTAAAGTAGGTTTGCCCTAAACATCAAATAATGCGCGATTTAAAAGCAATTTCAAGCCAAATTAGAAGAGATATTGTGCGTATGGTACATGGCGTTCAAAGTGGCCACCCCGGAGGGTCATTGGGATGTACCGATTTTCTTACTGCCTTGTATTTCAAGGTAATGGAACATAATACGGCCTTTTCGATGGATGCCATTGGTGAAGATGTATTCTTTTTAAGCAACGGCCATATTTCTCCGGCATTTTATAGTATTTTGGCTAGAAGCGGTTATTTTGAAGTAAGCGAATTGGCTACTTTTAGAAAATTAAACAGTCGTTTACAAGGACATCCCACAACTCACGAACACCTACCGGGCGTAAGAATGGCAAGTGGTTCTTTAGGACAAGGATTAAGTGTTGCAGCAGGAGCTGCGCTTGCAAAAAAAATGAATAACGACAGCCATGTGGTTTATTCATTGCATGGAGACGGCGAATTGGAGGAAGGACAAAACTGGGAAGCCATTTTATTTGCGGCGCATCATAAAATTGATAATCTAATTGCAACAATTGATTGGAACGGCCAACAAATTGACGGTCCGGTTGAAAAGGTAATGGGATTGGGTGATTTAGCCGAAAAATTTGCGGCATTTGGATGGGAAGTCGTTCATTTAGAAGCAGGTAATGATACTGATGCGGTTGTTACTGCATTAGAAAAGGCCAAAACTTTTGTTGGCAAAGGAAAACCTATTGTTATTTTGATGAAAACAGCAATGGGAGCGGGTGTTGATTTTATGGAAGGCAGCCATGAATGGCATGGCATCGCCCCTAATGATGATCAATTACAAAAAGCATTGGCGCAATTACCCGAAACATTAGGCGATTACTAAAAAAAGAATCTTATTTTAATTCAAGCGGCTGAGAAGCCGCTTTTTTTGCAGGAAACCATGAAGCCAGTAAAGCGATGAATAATGCACTGGCTGCAACTAAAGCATAATCCGACCAATGCATCTTTACCGGAAAATAATCAATTAAAAAGGAACCACCTCTTAACTTAATTAGTTTAAACTTCATTTGTAACAGGCAAATAATGGTGGCCATACATACACCTATAGCGGTGCCAATTGCGCCTAATAACATGCCTTCACTTAAGAAAATTTTTAGTACCATTTTACGGGTAGCTCCCAAACTTTGCAGGACATTGATGTCTTTTTGCTTTTCAAGTACCAACATTGTTAAAGCACTTATCATGTTGAAGGCCGCAACTAACAAAATCAGCGTTAATACAGCAAAAATTACCCATTTTTCCATTTTCATGGTATTATACAGGCTGCTGTTTTGTTGATATTTACTTAGAACGCGTATATCATTTCCAACAATAGATTGCAAAATTTTCTGTGCATCATTGGTTACAGCGCCCGGTTTCAACTTTATTTCGGCAGCGCTAAATTCGTTTTCGTTGTAATTGAGGAGATTTTTAACAAACCCGATATTCGTGATGGCATATTGATTATCAAATTCTTGCTGGATAGAAAAAACACCCGTTGCCACGGCATCGCCTTCGCTTAAAGCATCCATTGGATTGGCTGCAGAAACTTTCCCTTTATGGGGTAATATTAATGTTACGACAGAAGGAGGCATATTGCTCCCGGCCGAAATTCCACTTGCGATTTGTACACCGGCTCCTACTACCAAACCGGGGCGATCGAGTTCGCCAAGCATAAAATTACCTCGATAAGTATTTTCGGGAACACCGCTAACTTTAGCAAATTGATCATCTACGCCTTTCAAATTAACTACTACTTGTTGATCGGCATTTTGAATTAATGCTTTCTCTTCTACCACCATCGAAATGGCAGCAATGGCAGATCCGGCTTTAATTTTTTGAATGCGTTCGGGCGTAAGTTGAAAGGTCTTTCCTTTTTCGGGAACCAGTTTTATATCGGGGTAAAAATTTGAATAGAGTGATTTTACCAAATCCTCAAAACCATTAAAAACACTTAATACGAGAATCTGACAAGCGGTGGCAAACGCAATTACGCCTACGGTTACCCATGCAATCACATTGATGGCATTGGCATTTTTCTTTGCCCTGAAATATCTCCATGCAAAGGTGCTGTACACGTATTCGCTTAATTTTTAGTGGTAAATAACAAATGGAAAGCAATATTATTCTGCGGAACCACCGCCTCTAATCTCCTCGTCTTCTTTTTTAATTTTACCGAGTAATTCCTCAATTTTAAAAACATAGTCTAAAGTATCATCCAAGTAAAACTTAATTTCAGGAATACTTCTTAATTGATGACGTACCCTGTTTCCAAGTTCTTTTCTAATTTCTTTATTCTTGTCTTCAAATTTATGCAACATTGCCTGTTGATCGGCAATTTGAAACATGCTCAAATACACCCGTGCCTCATATAAATCGGGCGTTACTTTAACCGACGCAATAGAAATCATGCCACCTTCTTGCATGAGCAAATTCATTCTGCGGAAAATATCATTCAGTTCCTCATTCAGCAGTCCGGCCACCTGTTTTTGCCGTTTCGTTTCCGTTTGCATGTATATCTTTTTTGCAAAATTAGCTGATTTATGTGGTTCTTCGGCCAGTGCCGATAGACAAATTAAATGAATTACAAGTTTCTTCAAATAAAAAAGAGGGTCATCGACCCTCTTTCTATTAAAACTGTAAGTGCTAATTATTTAACATTACCCATCTTCGCCTCTATGCTTAAAGTTGCATGCGGCACCGCTCTTAAGCGTGCTTTGTCGATTAATTTACCGGTTACGCGGCAAATTCCATAGGTTTTGTTTTCAATGCGCATGATTGCTTTCTCGAGGTGATCGATAAAAGTAATCTGGCGACTAGCCATTTGGCTTAATTGTTCACGTTCCATGCTCAAACTTCCGTCTTCCATGGTCATGTAACGATTATCTCCTTCGTCGCCACCCAATTCATCTTTACGTGTAATCAAGCCTTGCAAATAGTTTAATTCTTTTTTTGCGGCTTCCAACTTACGTTGGATTAATTCACGAAACTCTTCCAATTCCATATCGCTATAGCGTTGAGAAGGTCCTTGTGGTTGCGCTTGTGCTTTGTCTAACACTGATTTCGTAAACTCTGGTTCGTATTTTTTTACCGTTTTGGTGGTAATTTTTGGAATTACAACCGGCTTTTGCGGACCAGGTTTTACTTCTTTTGGTTTTACTGTTGGCACAACTTGCTTTACAGGCAAAATGGGCAGAATAGGCTTTGAAGCTTCTTTTGCGGCAGCAGAGGTGCCTGCTGGTTTAATAATCGACTTCTTAATTTCCGCTTTAATTTGCGAAGGTTTAGAAGATTTGCCTTTTGCAGCTACTTTGCTAGGTGCTACCGCTGCAGGTTTTACAGGTGCAACCGGTTTTGCCGGAGCCGCTGCTTTTACTGGAGCAACTTTGGCAGGTGCTGCTTTTGCGGGTACTTCTTTCTTTATTACTTCTTTTTTAGGCATAGATTTTACGGCTGCCGCTGGTTTTGCTGCCGGTTTAGGGGCTGCGGCTTTTTTTACGTTTGCTTTAGGTACTGGAGCAGTTGCTTTTTTTACCGGTGCTACTGTTTTTTTTGCAGGAGCAGGGGCTGGCTTTGTTGTTTTCGCCGGAGCCGGTTTTGCTACTGGTTTTGCAGCAGGTTTAACCGTGGCTTTTTTGGCAGGTGCCGTTGCAGCTTTCGCCGGTGGGGCTACCTTTTTAGGGGCTGGCTTTACTGTTTTGTTTGCCGCCGCTTTTACCGGCGCTTTACCCTTTTGAACGGGTGCTGTTTTTTTAGTTGCCATACTACTCTCCTTTTTTATAAACATTCACTGTTAAGATGGCATCGTTCACATCTATTTCTGTGCCGTTGTTTACAACGGGCATAAAAGCAAGCGAATCTGCCAGAATTTCGGCGCAAATATAATCTTTAAATCGAATTAAAGAAGGCTGTACATCAGTATTTACCAACACTTCAACCACAATTCTGTCAGTAACTGTGAATTCTTTTTCCTTTCTTATATTCTGAATTTTATTAATAAACTCTCTTGCATCCCCTTCTTGTTTCAATTCGGGTGTAATGGTAATGTCTAAAGCCACCGTTAATGACCCCTTACCGGCAACTTCATAACCGGGAATTTCGTCGGTACTAATTTCTAAATCCTCAACGGTAATGATTATTGGCTCCTCCCCTTTTGCTACTTCATTGATATTCAACGTAAACGGACCATCCAACACTTGTTGAATCGCCGCATTATCAAACAAAGCAATCTGCTCGGCAGCCCATTTCATTTTGGCGCCAAGCTTTTTACCCAAGGATTTAAAGTTTGCTTTTGCCTTCTTTTTAATAAAAGTGTTATCGGCATCCAACAATTCAACGGCTTTAATATTGGTTTCAGCCTTGATAATTTCTTCTACCAAACGAATTCTTTGGGCCATTTCGGCATCCAATGCCGGAATAAATACCCGTTGAAGCGGTTGACGCACCTTAATATTTACTTTTTTACGCAATGAAAGAATCAAAGAAGAAGCATCTTGTGCGAGTTCCATCCTTTTTTCCAAATCTTCATTTACCAGTTCTTTTTTAGATACCGGAAATAAAGTATGGTGAACAGAAGTAGCATTAAAACGGCCGGTAACCTCATTTAAGTTATTAAATAACCAATCGGCAAAAAACGGTGCAATTGGCGCAATTAGACCGGATAATGTTTCCAAACATTCAAACAAGGTTTGGTAAGCACTGATTTTATCTAATTCATATTCACCTTTCCAAAAACGGCGACGGCATAAACGCACATACCAGTTACTTAAATGCGCATCTACAAAATTTTCAATTTCTCTTCCTGCTTGCGTAGGTTCGTAAGCATCCATACTATCTTGCACGCGTTGAATTAACGAATGTAAAGACGACAGAATCCATTGATCAATTTCAGGACGTTCGTTTACCGGGATATATGCTTCTTTAAAGGCAAACCCATCCAAATTGGCATATAATGCAAAAAATTGGTAGGTATTATAAAGTGTTCCAAAGAACTTCCGCTGTACTTCCTTAATTCCTTCGGTATCAAATTTTAGGCTATCCCAAGGACTGGCATTGGTAATTAGGTACCATCTGGTTGCATCGGCGCCATATTGCTGAATGGTTTCAAAAGGATCAACCACATTGCCCAGGCGCTTACTCATTTTGTTACCATTCTTATCTAACACCAATCCATTACTCACCACTGTTTTATAGGCAACCGAATCAAATAATAAAACGCCGATAGCATGCAAGGTATAAAACCATCCTCGAGTTTGATCTACGCCTTCGGCGATAAAGCTTGCAGGAAATGCTGACCCAGCAGGATCTTTATAAAGCGGCGAATTTTCTGATTCTGCATGATATTGCCAGAAGTTTTCAGCCGTTAGCGGACCGTATTTATTGCTGCTTGTATCCGGCAATCCCCATTGGGCATAAGGCATTGCACCGCTATCAAACCAAACGTCGATTAAATCGGGTACGCGTTTCATTGGACGGCCCAAGCTATCTACTAAAATAATATCATCTACATAAGGCTTATGCAAATCTAAAATTCCATCATGCAAGTAATGCTGGTTGGTATCGCCGCCTAAAGTATTTGCCGCTGCGCGGATGGCCGTATTGAGTGCATCTACCGAACCAATACAAGCAATTTCTCCGCCTTCTTTTTCGTCGATATAAGCGCCCGTACTGTCAACAGACTTCCAAATAGGAAGCGGTGTACCCCAAAAACGGCTGCGACTCAAATTCCAATCCACCATATTTTCGAGCCAGTTGCCAAAACGACCGGTACCGGTTGCCGCCGGCTTCCATTGAATGGTTTGGTTTAATTCTACCATCCGATCTTTTGCTGCGGTTGTTTTAATAAACCACGCGTCAAGCGGATAATAGATGATGGGTTTATCGGTTCTCCAACAATGCGGATAACTATGTTCGTATTTTTCTACTTTAAAGGCTCTGTTTTCTTTTTTCAAGTTTACACAGATGTCTACGTTTACATCTACATAATCTTTTTCATCCTTATAATTCTTTACATAGCGATTGCTCAACTCACCCAATCCTTCTACAAATTTGCCTTGGCGATCTACCAATGTAAGAATCCCAAGGTTGTTTTTTTTGCCCACTTTATAGTCATCTGCACCAAAAGCCGGTGCCGTATGAACAATACCCGTACCATCCTCTGTAGTAACAAAATCGCCTGTAATTACTCTAAAAGGATCGGCGTTAGGTGTAATTCTTTGTATTTCTTCTACCGTATTTGCGTCACCTGAAATTAGTTGTTCATATCGAACCCCTTCTAATTGTTGACCGCTAAAACTACCCAACACTTTCCATGGAATTAATTTACCATCTTGTGCGTAGGCTTCAAAATCGCCATTTTCTTGATCGGCTTTAAAGTATTTGTGCAACAAGGCTTGTGCAACCACAACATTTTGTGGTAAATGTGTATAAGGGTTAATGGTTTTAACCAACACATAAGTAATATTTGACCCTACCGTTAGCCCCAAATTGGAAGGAAGTGTCCAAGGTGTGGTGGTCCATGCCATCAAATACAAATCTTCAGCACCTGCTAAATCAAAAAGAAAAGCCGAAGCCTCATTTTTAACCGCCTTAAAGGTTACGGTAGCGCTGGTATCTTTTACATCTTTATAGGTACCGGGCTGGTTTAGTTCGTGACTGCTTAAACCGGTTCCGGCGGCAGGTGAGTAAGGCTGAATACTTACACTTTCGTAGAGGTATCCTTTTTTATGTAACTCACTTAAGATCCACCAAAGTGTTTCGATATAATTATTTTCAAAAGTGATATAGGGCGAATTTAGATCTACCCAATACCCCATTTTACGGGTAATATCATCCCATTTATCTTTGAAGCGCATTACCACTTCGCGACATTTTTTATTGTAATCTTCTACACTAATTTTTTTGCCGATATCTTCTTTGGTGATGCCCAACTCTTTTTCAACACCTAACTCCACAGGTAAACCATGGGTATCCCATCCGCCCTTGCGCTTTACCTGAAATCCTTGCATGGTTTTGTAGCGGCATACCAAATCTTTAAGGGTACGAGAAATTACATGGTGAATACCCGGCATTCCGTTAGCACTTGGGGGCCCTTCGTAAAACACAAAAGGCACGGCACCTTCGCGCACGGAAATACTTTTTTCAAATGCTGCAGATTGTTGCCACAGGGCTAACACTTCCTCTCCGATGTGAGGTAAATTCAACTGTTGGTATTCTTTATATTTCAAACTCATAAGATTTGCCCGAAAAAATGTCAAAAAATGGTGGCAAAGGTACTAAAATACTGCTTTGCAGCGGCAATTAGATGGCGCGAAATCTCAGTATTTCGCCAATCCGGCTTAAGTTTTCCACATTATCGATGCTTTGGCATTGTATTGGTATTCATTCGAGCAACAAACACAAGCATGACAATCGAAACTATTTTAACAACAGATTTATATTTTTTGCTGGTTTAGGGTTTATTAAGGTAAAAAACGGGAGTATTCTTGCTCCCGTGTTTTTAACTAACCGGCTTAACGTATCCCGTTTAAATCCGATCCAATATCACAAATCCATTATCCTACTTGAAAGAGGCGAAGAACCTATCCCTGTCTTACCGCTTGAAACACATTACACCGGGTAGACAAAAATTTTAAAAGCATCCCCCAAAGAGATGCTTTTTTTATTTCGCTTTTTATTAATAATTAGGTAATATTTCCTCCTTTCAATTTTCGCGAAATACAAGTATCTTTAAGAAACCTCTTATTATGATTTGGAAAAAATTTAACGGAGACCCTCTCACATTTCCTTTAAAAACAGCGGTTGAACAAGCTATATTACGCGAGTCGCAATCGGGAAATCATTTAAAAGTTTGCATCGGTACCGACAGCCAGGTAAAAGGAGCGGAAACCGAATTTGCCACCGTAATTGTTTTCTTGCGCGAAAAGAATGGCGGTTTTATGTTTATTCATAATGAATCCACTAAAATTGCCTATAGTATTAAAGAGCGCATGTTGGTGGAAGTTGCCAAGAGCATTGAAACCGCATACGAATTGTGCGAAATTTTCACCAAACACGATGTAGCATTGGAAGTTCATGCCGATATTAATACCAGTCCAAACTTTAAAAGCAATGAAGCACTAAAAGAAGCCATGGGCTATATAACAGGAATGGGATTTGCATTTAAAGCCAAACCGGAGGCATTTGCAAGCAGTTATTGTGCTAACAGAATGGTAAACTAAGGAAGGTAATTTAGCTATTTTCAGGTGCGTTGGCTTCGTCATTCATTTCGCTAATGGCGGCTAAAATCTTATCCCTACCGGTTTTCTTAACCGCACTAGTTACAAAATGTTGTGGCAAAAACTGCCATGTTTCGCGGAGTTTGTCTAAAAACATTCGAACATTTTTTGCAACAATTGCCTGTTTTTCTTTATCCGTTTTGGTAAAAATTAATGAAAGCGGCACCTCCCATTTATCTAATTGATTAACGAAATCGATATCAATTTTTTGTGGGGCATGGCGAGAATCAATCAAAACAAAAACCATCGACAAATTAGGGCGTTTCCGCAGGTAATTTTCAATCATCTGCTCCCATCTGCGTCTGCTACTAATACTTACCTTGGCAAATCCATACCCGGGCAAATCCACCAAATACCAATGATTGCGTGGGGCGCGTTCATTTTTTACCGAGGCAATTTCAAAATGGTTGATCATTTGGGTTTTGCCGGGTGTACCTGATGTTTTGGCCAATTTATCGTTATTGCACAGCATATTAATGAGCGAAGATTTACCCACATTGCTTCTTCCGATAAAAGCGTATTCCTGCAAAGTTGGCTCAGGGCATTTATCAAACGAAGGGCTACTAACAATATACTTGGCGGCTTTAATGATCATGCGGCAAAGATATTACTTGTTGAACAACCCACCATTTTAATGCGATTAAGAGCGGAAAAAAGGAGGGTTAAGCTACCATTGAAGCCACTTTTTTACAACAATACCGCTAAATGCTTGTTAAGAAGTTAGGCTACCCCCCTAGTAAAAAGTACAAACATGCTATCTTTGCCGAGATGACAAAATTCGCCCACGATACGGTGGTTCCAATGAAAGACTCTGACCTCTCCAAAAAAGAGCAGGTAGCGGGTATGTTTGATTCTATTGCCCACCGTTACGATTTCCTAAACCGTTTTTTAAGTGCCGGCATTGATATTATTTGGCGAAAAAATGCTTTGAGGGAACTGAAATCACTAAATCCTCAAACCATTTTAGATGTTGCTACCGGAACGGCAGATGTTGCTATTATGGCTAGCAAGCAACTAAATCCGAAAAAAATAACGGGTATAGACATCAGTGATGGGATGTTGGAAATAGGCAGACAAAAAATCACTAAACTTAAACTTGACCAACTCATTGATTTACAAAACGGTGATAGTGCAACAATAAAATTTGCCGACAACACGTTTGATGCAGTAACAGTGGCCTTTGGTGTTCGAAATTTTCAGCACTTGGAAGCCGGATTAGGTG
>JBJOQA010000382.1:0-2751 GCA_046050225.1 Bacteroidota bacterium
TCATTCATGCCGAAAATCCGGGGCATTTTCAATCTAAGAAAGCCTTCTTTACGCATTTATTAAAGGAAATGAAAAAGCGTTTGGTAAAAATGCAACGCTACCAATTGCTGCTAAAATCTAACCCCGAGATCAAAAAAACAGCACCTGCATTTGCACCAATTTTCATTTTTATTGAAGACACGATTCAATTGCTTGGCCCTTCAAAATCAAATTTGGGCATCGCCTTATTAAAGATATTATTAGCGGGAGATCAAGTAAATATGCACTGCATTTGTGCCTCGAATTTTTCGTACCACACGCTTATCAAGCAACTATCACATATCCATATTCCGGCCAATAAAATGCTGTATAATTTCACAAAAGATTTTGAACTTACCGCCATTCCGCCGCTTGGAGCCGAAATCATTTTTTCGGCCGAAGACTTAATTTTTTTTAAAAAGAAGGGAGAAATGAATTATCAAACCCTGTTTTGGATTCAATAAATAGTAATTATCGGTGTTTGCCTTCCAAATAATTGCAACTTTCAACACTGCCTAACCTAAACAGTAGTGGAAATTTTAAAATTTTTTCTATTTTAAGCTCCTGTTTGCAGAAAAAACTCAAATTCTTGCTATAATAATCCGCCGCAATCTGTGGTACAGAGATATGGGTACCCAATTGAACATCACGCGCCGAAAACCTTAACGGTATTGATTTTAGTGTGTAATTGATTAAAGAAAAAGGGCGAGAAAACGGCTTTGAAATTTGTGCAGACACAGAACCTCCCACAAAAATCATGCAAAAAATTAAAAGTTTAATAAATTTTTTCACTTTGTACAGCTGTTTCGCTGTAAATTTACGTTGAAAACCTCCCAAAGGCTCAAAATATTTATGGAAAAAACTCGTTTCTAATGATGGACTTTGTCCTTATTTGGCTACGATAATTTTCGACAACCTTTTAGGGCGGCCTTTTTAAACCCGATATCAACGAAAAAGTATGGCGCTCAGTCAGGGATTATACCAGAAACAGCTACAAAAGCTCTCCCCCCAGCAGATACAACTCATGAAGTTGTTACAAATACCTACGGCCTTATTGGAAGAACGTATTAAAGAAGAATTGGAAGATAATCCGGCTTTAGAAACCGGAGATGATGAAGCAGATGAATTTGAAACCGATCCGGTGGTTGATGAATTTGGAGAAGGAGAAGAAGAGTTTGATGGCAGCGAGGATGAATATGAAAATATTGATATCAGCGAATATGTGCAAGATGGCGATGATGAAATAGCTGATTACAAAACACGCGATGATAATTATCCGGAAGCCGACGATAATAAAACCACCCCGCACAAGGTTGAAACCGGTTTTAATGAATTGATGTTAGAACAGCTAGGTCAACTAAACCTAAACGATCATCAACAAAAAGTTGCCGAACAAATTATCGGCAATTTGGATGACGACGGTTATTTGCGTCGCGATATCAGTGCCATTGTAGATGATTTGGCATTTCGTCAAAATGTACAAACCACCGAAACAGAAATTGCACAATTAGTTTTACAAATTCAAGACTTTGATCCGCCCGGTGTTTGTGCCCGCGATTTACAAGAATGTTTATTGATTCAATTGCACCGTAAAGCCGCACAAGGCGAAAAGGTACAACTGGCCATCAAAGTGTTAGATAAGTACTTTGATGAGTTTACTAAAAAACACTATGATAAAATTCAAAAAGGATTAGGCATAAATGATGATCAATTAAGAGAGGTTATCAACGCCATTATTCGTCTTAACCCCAAACCGGGCAGTACGGTAGGCGATAGCGGATCAGGCGAAGGTTATGTTATTCCGGATTTTTTCATCAATAATAATGCGGGCAAACTCGAGCTTACATTAAATAGTAGAAATGCACCCGATTTGCGCATCAGCGAAGGTTATCGCGAAATGCTAAAAGACTACGATCGCGGTAGCAAAAAAGATCGCCGTCAAAAAGAGGCCGTTTTGTTCATCAAACAAAAGATAGACTCGGCCAAATGGTTTATTGAAGCCATCCAACAACGCCAACATACTTTACTCAGTACGATGGAGGCAATTATGGATTATCAATATGAGTTTTTTGTAAGTGGCGACGAAACAGAATTGCGCCCGATGATCTTAAAAGACATTGCCGAAAGAACCCATCTCGATATCAGCACCGTTAGCCGTGTTGCTAATAGCAAATTTGTTCAAACCGAATTTGGAACCTATCGATTAAAATTCTTCTTCAGCGAAAGTTTACAAACCGAGAGTGGCGAAGAAGTAAGTACCAGAGAGGTGAAAAAGATTTTGAGCGATCTAATTGGCGATGAAGACAAAAAACATCCGCTTAGCGACGAACGATTAACTGAACTTTTGCAAGAAAAAGGATATAATATTGCACGACGAACAGTGGCTAAGTATCGCGAACAATTGAACCTACCGGTAGCAAGATTGCGTAAAGAATTGTAAGCATACCAAAAACCCATTGTAAATTTGGGTATGCAACAGGCAATCGACCAGTCGAATCAATCAAATTTTACATCTACACATCCTTTTATTTTAAGGGCGTTGGCACAAGTATTTTCGTACTTGTTTCATCCGCTATTTATACCGGTATACGTAACTTGGTTTTTAACCTATATCCACCCTTCTAGCTTTGCCGGATATAACAACTTGGAAAAAAATTGGATCATCGCCAGGGTTTCGTACACCATGGTTTTGTTACCGCTTATTACCGTGCTTTTGTTGAAAGGATTAAAATT
>JBJOQA010000383.1:0-3766 GCA_046050225.1 Bacteroidota bacterium
GTTATTATTACACTGCCTGTCGCTTAAAGTTATTGTTGCCGGTTGCAGAAGAGGAAGCCATTCAGTTTATTGATTGGTGCAACAATGCGCCTCGAATTGAATTAATGAGCTATCATTTGGCCAAGTATTATTTTTTAAAAGATGATTTTAATTCAGCCATTCGGTTTTACGAGAAAGCCGGATTAACGCATTTGAGTAATGAAGAAGTGGCCGATGCAAAATTTGAAAAAGCCTATTGTTATTTCAATCTAAAAAAATTCAATGAGGCAAAACCATTATTCAATGAAATTCATCAATTGCCTTCCAATAAATATTACATTCCTGCTAATTACTATTTTGGATTTATCAGCTATTTTCAACACGATTTTCAAACCGCATTAAAATGTTTTAGATTAATTGAAACGCGGGATGAATATAAAGGCGTTGTTCCATATTATATCGCTGAAATTTATTATTTCCAACAAAAAAAGGAGGAAGCGCTGCGCTATGCCGAAAGTGTATTAAGTAGGGGTGGATTGTATTATGAGAAAGAATTGAAATTGTTAGTAGGACAAATTTATTTTGAGAAAAAGAATTTTAGTAAAGCCTTGCCTCTATTGGAGTTTTATGCAAGTAATTCAGAAAAAATTAGTCGAGAAGTTTTGTACGAATTAAGTTATAGTTATTATGAAAATGGAAAGGTTACGCAGGCAATTGAAGGTTTAAAGCAACTCAGTAATGAGAAAGATTCGCTAGGTCAAAATTCAATGTATTTATTGGCCGATTGTTATTTAAAAACCAATCAAAAATCAAATGCAAGGGCAGCTTTTCAATTTTGCGCTGCCAATAATAGTAATCTTAAACAGCAAGAAATATCCCGCTTTCACTATGCCAAGTTAAGTTACGAATTGGGCTATCAAGATTTAGCGTTAAGTGATATGCGTCAATTTGCGTTACAATATCCTCAATCTGCTTATTTGCCCGAGGCTCGCGAATTAATGGTTAGCATGTTGGCAAATACCAACAATTTTGAAGATGCACTAACGCTGTATCATTCTTTCGAAAAACCAACGCCCACCATGCTAAAAGTATATCCACGTATACTTTTTGGAAGAGCAGTGAGTTATTTAAACGATCAGCAATTAACAAAAGCTGATTCGCTTTTTACGAAGATTTTGTCTTTAGCTAATTCTGTTGTAACACCATATACCCAATTTTGGAAAGGAGAAATCGCCTATCGCGAAGCTAGATATGATGAAGCATTAAAATTTATTACGTCCTTTCAGCAAAGCAATGTGCCTGCTTCCGGTGAGGCAAATTATAGCAATGCGCGTTATTTATTAGGTTATAGCTGGTTAAAGAAAGAACAATATAAACAAGCATTAATTTTTTTTGAACCTATCGGTAAAAATTCAATAACGGCTACCGCGCTAGAACAAGATGCTTTTGTGCGTACAGCCGATTGTTATTTTATGATAAAGGATTTTTCTAAAGCGAATGCACTTTACGACCAAGTTATCAATAATGCTTTGCCACAAAGTGATTACGCAATGTTTCAAAAAGCGATGATTGCCGGCGTAAAAAGTAGTAGCACAAAAATTAGTTTATTAAACACGCTTGCGCGTCAATATCCTAATAGTAGTATAGTGGGAGATGCTTGGATGGAAATTGCAAATGCCCTGATGGCCGATGAGCAATTTGATGCTGCATTGCCCTATCTAACTAAAATTATTGAACATCCCGCCTCTGGCGGATTAAAGCCTAAAGCCTTATTAAAATCAGGATTGTGTTTGTATAATCTTGATAAAAATGCCGCTGCATTAGTTAGTTACAAACAATTGATTCAGCAATTTCCGCAGTCGCCGGAAGCGCAGGAAGCATTAGCCAATATTCGTTCTATTTATATCGAACAAGGAAACCCGGATGAATATGTAACACTAATGAATCAAAATGGTATTCAAGTTTCTGTATCAGAAGCTGATTCAATAACTTTTACTGCTGCCGAATTGCGCTATACGTCCAACGACTGTAATGGAGCTATTCAAGGGTTTACAAATTACCTTAACAAGTATCCGGCAGGGTCTTTTTCTTTAGAAGCTAATTTTTTCGCTGCAGAATGTTATGTGAAAAATCAAAATTTTGCAAAGGCAGTTGAGCACTATGGCAAAGTGAATGAGCGTGGTTTGAATCGTTATTTTGAGCGCGCAACCCTAGCTGCCGCCCGTACTTCCTATTTAGAATTAAAGGATTATGCAGGAGCAAAAAAATACTTTTTATCTCTGAAAGCCGGAGCTGTTAGTCAAGAAAATCAATTAGAAGCTGCTAGGGGTTTAGTACGTTGTTTCTATCAATTGAAAGACTACGAGCAAGCCAATGAAATTGCAAAAGATTTGCTAGCACGTAAAGGTATCAGTACCGATGATAAATCTATTGGTTGGCTTGTATTAGGTAAATCACTTCAAAATGCGAAAGATTTTACCGGCGCTATAAGTGCTTTTAAATCCTGCGCAGCTATCAATAAATCGGCATGGGGTGCTGAAGCCCGTTATGGTATTGCTTTATCGCAGTTTCAGTTAAATAATATGGTAGCTGCCGAAAAGGCGGCACAAACCGTTATTCGCGAAACCAACGGATATGATTATTGGGTAACCAGTGCTTATATTTTATTGGGCGATATTTATTTAAATGCCGGCGATTATTTCAATGCAAAAGCAACCTATCAAAGTGTTGCAGAACACGCCATCATTACCGAACTCAAAACATCGGCTCAAGAAAAATTAGACAATGCAATTGCTGCTGAAAAACAAGTTTCAAAAGTGCAATCGAATTAATACACAACCATGAACAAATTAATTATATATAGTTTCATTTTTTGTGCAAGTATAGTTTCTGCCGCTTATGGACAGAAGGATACCACTAGAAAACAATCTATTGATATTACATCCAGCTATAAGCCGGTATTGCGTAATGCGGTGAAGGTGAATTTTTCGGCAACTCAAATTGAAGCCGATACCAATCGAACCGTACAACCCTATACCGTACCACAGCAAAATTTATATTATGCCTACCAAGCCATAGCCTTGCGCCCATTAGCACTACAAACTGATACCTTGCCTGAATTAGGGGGAAGAAATTATGTAAAAGCCGGATTTGGCAATTACTCAACACCTTATGTAAAAGCCGGTATTGGATTTGGCAATGGAAAGGACTATTTGATTAATGTGTATGCTGATTATCTTTCTTCAAAAGGAAATATAAAAAATCAAAACCAATCTGCTTTCAATGTTAATGTGGCCGGAAGTTATTTTACGCCAAAGAACGAGGTATTTGGAGGTGCAGCAGTAAGCCAGCAAGAATATTATTTATATGGTTACGATCACAATTTATTTAACTATGATAAAGCTGCCTTGCAACAAAAGATGCAACAGGTTAATTTATACGCCGGTTTAAGAAATAAAAATAGAACCGGTACCGGTATAAATTATGCACCAAGGGCGGAAGTTAATATTGTAAATTTCTTAGATAAAGCCCGTGAAAACTCCCTTAAAATCGAAGCTCCTTTTTCTAAAACGTTTAATGATCAATTTACGATTAAATTAGGCGGGTTAGTAGATATAACTTCTTACGAAACGAAATCATTGTTTCCTAATGTAAAATTCAATAACAATGTGCTAGCAATTGCGCCGGCTATTGAATATGCCAAACCAATGCTTACCCTTCATGCCGGCTTAACGCCAACCTGGGATAATGGTAAATTAGTTGCAATGCCGGATATTTATGCCGAGGC
>JBJOQA010000384.1:0-3315 GCA_046050225.1 Bacteroidota bacterium
AGAAATTAACAATAAAATAAAATACCCAAACTTCTTAAACATGTATTCCGCTTTCGGATTCAACAATTGGATTTAACGCTAATAACTTAAGATTTTTTTTAAAATCTTCTTAAGCAATTGGCACAAAACAGCCCAAATCCTTTTTAGAGATTCGGAAAAAAACAACAGATTACTTAAAATGAAAGCTTCATTCCAATCTATGTTGCTGCCTTTTGGGTTGATGGCTTACCTGGATTGAAGAATACGGTGATCTGGGTTTTAGCAACACAGTTTGCATCTTTTGATTAAAAGATTGCTCAAAATATTTCTTCATTGGTCAGGTTCATACAAAAACGTCAGTTTGCAAAGGGTATTGCTTACATTCTGAGGAAAGTAAGGTTTCAGAAACAAAAAGGTAAGCGCATCTGCAAAAATGCGTTTCGCAATATATGGAATTTTGCGTGAAAAATGTACTATCTATTGAGTTCTAACGTTTTTAATTGGGGTAGATATATGCAAAAAAATGTCCATTATTTAGGCTAAAACAATCATTTGAGATTCGAAATTTATTATGTTTGCAAATATGATTCCAGTAGAAAAGCAAAAAATCCGAGTAGCGATTCTTGATTTATATGAGGGTTTTGAAAACCAAGGAATGCGTTGTATCCGTGAATTACTGAATCAATACAGTGATTATCATCAGGTAGATATCCAATGGGATGAATTTGATGTTCGTTTGAAACTAGCCGTTCCGGATTCTTCATATGATATTTATATTTCAAGTGGTGGGCCCGGAAGCCCATTAGATAGCGAAGGCTCTGAATGGGAAAACGCCTATTTCAAATGGCTTGACCAAATTTTAGCTTGGAATAATTTGGCATCGAATACAGTTAAAAAGCATGTTTTTTTTATCTGCCACTCTTTTCAACTTGCCTGCAGATATTTGGGCGTAGCCAAGGTTTGTAAAAGAAAAAGTACCTCTTTTGGCGTTTTTCCGGTTCATTTACTCACAGAAGGTTCAGATGAAATTATTTTTGAAGGAATGCCTGACCCTTTTTATGCTGTTGACAGTAGAGATTATCAAGTTATTCAGCCGAATTATCAACAAATTCGTTCGGCCGGTGCTCAAATATTAGCCATTGAAAAAGAGCGTCCGCATGTACGGCATCTAGAAAGAGCCATAATGGCCATGCGGTTTAATGATTATATGGTTGGTACGCAATTTCATCCCGAAGCTGATGCTATTGGTATGAGTAAGCACTTGCAAACGCCGGAGCGTAAAAAAGTGGTCATAGAAAATCATGGAGAAGCCAAATGGGAGAGCATGATTGAACACTTAAATGATCCGGATAAGATTATGTACACTTACGCACATATTTTGCCAAACTTTTTACATACGGCGGTAGAGCATCTTCAAATGATTGAAGCTTAAAAGAAATTATAATTTAAGAAACCCAAAAAAAAAGCCATCTTTTAATAAGATGGCTTTTTTGTAAAATGCGGTTAATACAAATTTGAAACGTTTCGATAGCCATTTAAATCCTCATACCAGTTTACATAGTTGTTACCGTTACTTTCAACCCAATTTACAAATTGCAAATAGCCGGTTAAAAAATCCAAACCTTCGCGTAAATGTGGTATTTCTTTTGGAATATCAAGTGCCCAAGGTAAACTATGGCTTGATTTGTAGTAGGTGTTTGTATTGCTCGAACTGCGATCATCACTCGTTCCAAATTCGGTTCGCGAAGCTTTGGAGGTAGGGGTAAAATTCATTAAATGAACTTCCCTAGTTCTAATTTGATTGACAATTAAATATGGGTTAATTACAATTTCATTAATATTAATGGCTCCTGCCGAATTGTTGAAATTTATTACAAGCGTTGCCGTATCAGGTGCTGTTGTAGCCACACCAAACGTGGTATTAACGCCGTTGGTGCCCGGGTTTCTGAAAAAATTATTGATGTTATCGTAAACTATAATGTTAGCCCATTGTTGGCCATTTTCAACGCCATTAGATGCAACACTCAACCAAGCAGCATCACTTGTTTTAGTGCCGGTTACACTCGAAATTTGGGAGGGTAGCACATTGTCTAATTGAATGGCAAATCCGTTTCTGAATGAGGCCCCGGTTGCCTTCACGATATAAGTAATTTGTAATTGCACTACTTCTGTTTTGGCATTTGAAATTCGCTGAACGCGATAATTTAAAACGAGATCATTAAAGTCGTAATCGCCGGCCGCAGGCCACAAATCTTCAAATAGCAATGTTCCATAAGTACTCGCAGATGGATAATAGGTGTCAAATGCTCTAGCCGCATCCGTTGGGTAATCGTCATCGTCATTCTCAATCTCATCGTTGTCGTCATCATCACTATCGTGATCATCATCTCCGCCATTTTCTGATCTTTTGGGATAACAATGATTGGATGGGTTGGCCCAATATTGTGCCGGTATATTTAAGTTGTCGAGAATAAAGCGCGTATTTCCGCCTTCACCCGTAAAACTAACTAGTATCTTATAGTGATTACTAGTGCCTGCCAAGCCTGATGGCAGACTAATGCTTATATTTTGCGTGGTGGTGGGTAAAGGGGATGCTGAACTTCCTGCAAAAGCTACCGAATCAAAACGAACAGGTGCATTTTCTTTTTGACTTGCACCGGCATTATAGCTAATATAAGAAAAGATGATTTTTCTGGTGGTAGCGCCGCTAGTTGCATCAAACTTTAATTGAAAATTGATATTGCCGGTGTTTAAATGAATCCAGGGAGATTTGATGTAAGTATTGGTAAGACTTAGACTCGGCGAGGTAGCAGTTCTCATCGAATAATTGCCGGCAATAACATACCCTTGGTTATTACTGTAAGAAATATTATTTAACACCCAGCAAATTGCAGTTTGATTTGCTTTGTCGCCGCTTTCAGCCGTTAAGGTTTGCAATGCATCCGATTGTGCCATTGCATGCTGTTGCAGCGATAAACAAAAAATTACCACACTAAATAGGGTAAGGTTAATCTTATTTTTCATTGGTAGGATTATTCGGAAAGAAAATCAAAATGAATGGCGTTGTTTTGAATCGCAACGGTTTTTACAATAGATCCATATGAGATAGTTACTGCTTCTACTGCTAAAGGAACTGCAAATCTTGCGGTAAAAGCCTGATTCATAGCGGTTTTGGCAGCAAATATTGGCTTGTGGCTGCCGGGTAATTTTATTTTCAGACTATTGATGATGGTTGTTTCTATATCTAGCGGCGTAACCATCAAGGTTACCTGCTTTTGCGTTTTCCAATTAAAATCTTGATTAACTCTTAAATCTTTAAATGCAGCTGTAATTTTT
>JBJOQA010000385.1:0-2786 GCA_046050225.1 Bacteroidota bacterium
GCGGCCAGTTATGGTTTTGATTCTCGAACAACCGGTTCTGCTTTCCAAAAATTTAATCAAACGGCCCAAGCATGGGAGGATGTTAATACGAATTTATCTACCTTAAATGCAACTACGCGTGAAGGCTATTTTTTATTCATCAGAGGTGATAGAGCTCAACTACCAAGCACAGCTACCATTAGCGATACACGTTTAAGAACTACGGGATCTATCTATCAAGGAGATCTTCCTGCATTTAATTTGCCTGCCTCAAAATTTGCAGTAGTGGGTAATGTTTATCCTTGTGAAGTAGAATTTAGAAATATTGAATTGGTAGGCGATGTTTCAAGAACATTTTATGTTTGGGATTCAAAAAAATATATTGGCAATAGTTTAGGGGCTTATCAAACAATCAGTGAAACCAATGATTATAATCCATTGCCCGGTGGTGGAAGTTATGCAGGTGTATCCGGTGTTACAGGGCTTGATGTTATTTGGAATATGGGACAAGCCGTTTTAATGCGCGCATCTGGATCAAATGCTGCTGTTTTATTTAAGGAAAGTGCAAAATATAATGCCAATAGCATTACGCCATACAATCCGATAACAGATAAGGGAAAGTTGCAATTTAATTTGGTGAATCCGCTTGTTAGTACTGATAGTGCATCCATTGTAGATGCAACAGTGGCGGTATTTCAAGATAGTTATACATCGGAAGTTGATAAAAACGACGCAATTAAATTTACAAGTGATCTTCCTTCAATCAGTTTGGTTCGAAACAATCAACAATTAGTGGTGGAAGCATGTGCAAGACCGGCAATACGTGATAGTTTCTTTTTGCAAATGCAAAATCTTAGTAATGCGAATTATCAGCTAAAAATTGCAATAAAAAATCCAAACTATTTTGATGGCTATGTTGCGATATTACATGATACGAAACTTCAAACAGCATCTACGATTGATTTAGGAAATGGGATGAATATTGACTTTACTGCCGACTCGCAGGTAGAAAATCGTTTTTATATCACCCTCGAAAAATTGAATGGTGCTTTGCCTATTCGATTTATGAGCTTTAATGCCGCTAGAATAAACAATAGCAATCTTTTAAATTGGCAGATGAATGAACAGCAATCGGTGCATCATTTCGACATCGAGCGATCTTTAAATGGCAATGAATTTAGTACAGTTTATACGATGAATAATCGTTCAAATTGGACGCCTGATTTTAAATGGGCTGATGATTTTCAATTTTCAAATTTTTGCTACTATCGTATTAAAGCGGTTGACTTCTCAGGACAAAGCAGATTTTCTACTATCGCTAAATTAGTGCAAAAACCAAAAGGTCAACCTGTATCTGTTTTTCCAAATCCGATTGAAGGGAATATGGTGAACGTACATTTTGCGAATGTTGCAACAGGAATGAGCAGACTAAATGTTTTAGATGTAAAAGGTACAATGGTTTATTCTACTAGCATCATGCAGCCCGGTGGATCTTATCAATATTCTTTCAATTTACCCAACAGCATTGCTGCCGGTCAGTATCAATTGGAAATAACGGCTCCTGGTGCAATAAAATATGTTCAAGCATTTATAAAAACGAATTAATCTAGATACGATTTCTTAAAATTCTTACTTCAAACGGGAACCGGCAACAGGCATTTGAATTTAATTCGAATGCCTTTGCTTTTTTAATAGGTTTGCAATGGAGCGGAAGTATCTATTGATTTCGATTTCGGCTCACGTTGTTTGACCAACTTTCTTACCCAATCATTGATAGGCTTTTCAAATAGCAAGTAGATAAAGATGGAGAGCAACCATAAAACCACATAATTTCTATCCGGGAATAAAAACCATTTTTTGAATTTTAAATTCACATAACTGATATGCACTAAATAAAAAGTGAAAGAAGCATTGCCCAATAATACCATCCACTTGGTAGAAAACCATTTTTGCATCCAGGTATGTTCAGTCATTAATCCATAAAACCAAATCAAACTAAATCCCGGAACAAAAATGGTTTGTATCAACCAACCGAGCCAATGATCATTACCATGATGAAAAATATCCGGTTGAAACCATCCAATCAAGTACATGCTCAATATTAATCCTAAGCCACCCCAAAGCGTACAATTTTGAAATTGGATAAAATGATTTTTCATCCTTCCTTGCATAACGCTTGCCAAATAAATTCCGGATAAAAACTCTACACTTCTGCCCCAAAAAGTTGAATGAATTAAAAAATGGAGCGGTGAGAATAATCGCCCCGGATTACTATTCCAATAGTTTAAGCCGCTGCCTATTAACCATACGGCAGCAAACATTGCAAGTAATAACAATAGTGCTTGCCACCATTTCTTATTCCAAAAAAAGAAAATTACTGGTGCAAACAAATAAAATGTAAGTTCTACGTTCAGTGACCAAGCTTGTGCTAATCCATCTAAATTATATCGGTCAAAATAACCATGCGTAAGTGTTATACATCGAATGGTTTCCCATATTGATTTTGGCCATCCCCAATCGATATAACTGATAATTAAAATCAACCAATAAACCGGCATAATGCGCGCAAAACGCAATAATAAATAACTAGGATAAGGACGCTTTTGTGCGCGATTATATTGATAGGCAATTAAAAATCCGCTTAAAATAAAAAACAGCGATACGCCCATATGCCATTCGTTGATGAATCGCAGTAATTCACCCGGAATTTTATCACGCCAATATTTCCGATTGTGATATACAAAAACCATGCTCGCAAAAAGCCATCTGGCGCCGGTAAGCGCTTCAAATCGTGTTTTGATGGAATC
>JBJOQA010000386.1:0-9000 GCA_046050225.1 Bacteroidota bacterium
CTGCTTTGGCAAAAATTATTTCGCCGGAGCACTTGGCATGAGCCGGCAATAATTGCATCAGCGACAAAGCAGTTACTGATTTACCGCTACCTGATTCTCCAACAAGTGCCAGTATTTCTCCGCGATTGATTTGCAAGGACAAATCATTAACAGCTACTTGATGACCTTCTGCTTGCCCAAATTGAACCGTTAAATGATTGATTTTTAAAATCGGATTAGCCATAAGAACTGTAATTTAATACAAGTAAATTATTAGCCTCCAATTAAACAAAAAATACCGGCTAAGCCGGCATTTTACTTTCAAACAATATATTGGTTAATCGATTATCTTTTTTTCTCTTTTACCAATTGCGCCGCAAACTCCTCTTTACATTCGGTAGAGCAAAAACCATAAATTTTATCGCCTAAGTGAAGTGTATCTTCTACACCGGATTTAATAGACATATTGCATATGGTGTCTCTTTGTGAAGCGAATTGTACCCCGGCAAACTTGTCGACATCTGTTGGAGTAGGCATTGAGCTATCTTTTGCAGGTGCAGTAGATTGTGGCATTGGCACAGAAGCGTCAGCTCCCTTTTGTTGATCAGCTCCGGCATTACAAGCAAATAACAAAACAGTTAAACTTCCAAGAATCAACCCTTTTTTCATAAAAGCAATTTTAACAGTTGAAAATATTAATAGATTGCAAAGGTAACATAATATTTCTTGTTCTAAGGCCAAGCATAATTTCACCATCCAATCATTAAATTAAACTGCCCAATTATTACCCCCTCTTTTTCTATCACCAGGCGGTAAGTTCCAGCTGCGTATTTTCGTTGCAAAGGCAACCGATACCTAGCACTACCTTGTTGATGCGTAATTCTATCTTGCTGAATCAATTGGCCCGACTCACTGTATAAATACCATTGATAGGTACCCAGGTTAATTTGTTTAAATGCTATTTCAATTACAGTACTAGTAACAGGGTTATTTACTATTCGTATTTCGCTCAACTTATCTTGAAATATCACTTTTCTAACTACACTATACTGAATTCTTCCATCCAAGTCAACCACCCTTATTCGGTAATAATTAATGCCGAACAAAGGCGAGGCATCTTGAAACAAATATTGCCATTCACTCGAATGTGTAATTACAGTTCCAATTACATTAAAATGAATGCCGTCTTGTGATCGTTCAACTTCATAATTACGTACATTCAATTGTTGCCCAATAGTCCAATTTAACAACACCCCTTCGCTATTAGGCTGCGCAATAAAACTAATCCATTGAACCGGTAAAACTGCCGTTGGCTTAAATACAATAGTAAATCGATCGGCAGCATAAGAACCCGGTTCATTTACAATATTTACATGAATCAACGAATGTTCATTTACTTGCAATTGTGTTTGCAATCCGGTAAACTTATCCTCAAAATAGATATCCAAACCTTCGCAATCCGAGTCTTTAAAAAACACTTCAAATAAATAAGATCCGGCTTTAAGTTTTACAGTTTCCAAATGAAGCGTATCACCAGCAATAAAATTAAAACGCTTCTCTATAGCCAATGAATTACCCCCACTACGAATGCCCAAATTTTCTACACTTCCAAAAAACTTTCTTACATCTTCATTTTCTTTTACCGCATTATCGTATTCATTTTTCAATACTACTGCTGTACCGTCCGCCCAATAAGTAGCTTTTTTATTGGCATCCGTTTTAAACAAATTCACCATCATGTAACCCATAGGTACATTAGCAGCCCTGAAACTATTATTGTTACTGCCATCAATTTTACTAGATTCATGCAGTACAAAACTTCCAATTGCGGTTGGTAAATTATCAATAATAAAAGCGCTACCCGACTGAATGGATCCGTCAATTGGAAATGCATGTGCGCTGTCGATATTCACTACACTCAAATTTGGATTATAGGTACTTATATAATTTCCACCACCCACATACACAACCGGAACCCAACCGCCTACATTTGTAGGACTGGCTTTTGCAGCGCCGCGTAACGGATCCCACAGCCAAAAACTTTGATTACGCATAATAGCTGAGTTATCATTAAACATCGCATCATCAAAACGAATAGCGGAAGGATAAGGGTTACCAATCACCTGAAAACCGGTGTCGGCAGGTATACTAATTTTGCCTAAATTAACGTTTCCGCTTACACGTAATGTAGTAGCAGAAGGAACGGTAAAATTTGTGGTAGTGCTGATGTCATAAGAGCGATCACCTCTTACAAATAATAAAAACCCTTGCTTAGAAGTAACCTTGTTGGTTAAGGTATTATTTACGGGCAAATAATTATTCAACAGCCCGTTATAATATTTCATGGAAGAATTGTTTTGCGGACTTTGATCAAACCCCGATGCAGTAACCACAGCACTATAAGCCGTAGGTGCACTCCATGGTCCGGTAATATGGGTACCATATGTAGGACTAGGATTAGGATTTGCCACACCGGTTATACTTGGCGGATTAGCCCCTTCTTGCCATGCTGCATTGATAGTAGGCGCTACCGCATCATTTTTAATTGGAGCAGTAATAAATCGCCATGCGCGTTTGGATGGATAATAACGCTCAACAATTATTTTACCATTGATGGTAGCTTTTGGCGAACCGTCTAATTCCTCTTCAATGATTCCCAATGAAGCGGTTGCCGTATCATTGGATAATAAAACCACCTGATTGGATGTGGTTAAAACTGCCGAAGCATAACCAAAAGCAAGTTTCCTTGAAATTTTTAAAGTATCATTTAGGTTGGGCAATACCACTACCCCGGCTGCACTTACATTTCCAATAACCAATTCGCGAATAGTATGCTCAAAAAAGGTAGTTCCTGCTATTTGCTGCTCAGCATTACCTAATAACGCAAGGGTACCCGCCTTTGCATTTAATATGCCTTGATTAACAATATTGCCGGAAATTCTAATAATCCCATCCGAGAGTTCAACACCGGCACCCGGCTCAATGGTAATATTTTTGCAGGAGGCTGTTTGATTTTGGATATAAGGATAATTAGATAGTCCACCCGGAATAATCACATCTGTCAAAATATCCGGTACCCCACCACACCAATTCACGGCATCCTCCCAATTGGTATTAAAGCCAAGCCAAGTTCTGGGATTTGTTGGCATTGGTGCAACAGTAACCTGCATCGAATTTTGACATCCCATCTCATCTTGCACAACCAAATTATAAACACCATCTAGTACCTCATTAAAAACGCCATTATCAAAATATTGCGCACCATCTAAACTATAATACAAGGTACCTGAACCACCGTTAGCCGATGCAATTACAACGGCATTTGATCCGCAAACTCTTTGTACATCTACATTCAGTTGAATACTAGGAAAATTGTAAACCGTAACCATGGTGGCACTATTGCATCCTGCGGCATCTCTAACTTCTACCTGATAATCTCCATTAGCTAGCCCGCTAAACAAGCTACTTGATTGAAAATTCACGCCATCAATGCTATATTCTAGCAAGCCACTTCCTCCAATACCAAATGCATTAATAACACCCGATCCTTCTAAACAATTTGCCACCGACACATTTGCGGTTAGTGTTGGAACCGCTTGCGCTAAAACTGATACGCGTGAAGGGGCAACACATCCTGTATTATTTTTCACCACCACATTATAAATGCCTGCTGACAAACCGGAGAACTGATTATTGAATTGAAAATCCACGCCATTTAAACTATATTCAAATGGTGCGCCTGCACCGGCAACGGCTATCGTAACCGTTCCTTGATCATTGTTACAACCCGCCGAAGTTGATACTGCATTTACGATTGGTGCATTTAGGGCAATCACATCAACCCCTGTTTGATTAATACAACCATTTGCATCTTTAACAAACAAAGTATACCCTCCCGGAGTTAAACCTGTAAAAGTATTTAACGACTGATAAATAACGCCATCAATACTGTATTGGTAAGGTCCGACACCACCTGACCCAACTGCAAATATTTGCCCCGTAGCTGCACCACAATTTGTTGGAGATGCTGCACCGGTTACTACCGGCATCGCAACCGAACCAACCGTAAAATTGATTCTGCTAAAACAACTATTGGCATCCAAAATAGTCACCGTATAACTGCCGGGAGCAAGATTTTGAAAAATACTATCCGTTTGAAAACTAATGCCGTTTAAGCTATACTGAAAGGGCCACAAACCACCAGCGGTCAAAATGCGAACCTCCCCATTATCTGAATTGCAGTTGGCGGCTTTAATTACAAAATTGGCAGTAGGTGCCGCAAGGTCGCCAACCGTAACAATTCGATTATTAATACAACCGTTTCCGTCTTTAACGGTAACAATATAATTTCCGGGAAATAGATTGGGGAAACTATTACTTACTTGAAAGAGGCCGCCATTAACATTATACGTAAGTGTTGCTATCCCGGTACCGTTTAAGGTAATGGTACCATTATTTGAACTACAATAGGCATTCGTAACGGTAGCAGTAACACTCGGGCCATCACTATTTAATATTACAACTTGTTTGGTAGTAATACATTCTGTTCCATCATCCACCCAAACCGTATAGGTACCCGCAGGCAATGCGGTAAAAACATTACTCACTTGATAAACAACGCCATTGATACTATACAAAAATGGACCGGGACTACCCGATGCTGTAACAGTAATTGTTCCCGTTGGAACGGCACAAGTTGACGTAGTGGTTACGGCATCAATGGTAGCTCCATTATTGTTAGGCACCACCACTGTTACGGAGTTGGTGCAGCCATCGCGATCGCGTACCGTGATGGTATAGGTACCTGCAAACAAATGATTAAATGCGCTACCACTTTGAAAATTCACGCCATCAATAGAATAGCGCAATGGATTATTTCCGCCATCTGCGTCTGTATCAATTTTACCATCATCAGTTCCACAGTTACTCGGATCTACCAACACACTCACAAAATCAGGAGCAGGACCTGCACCGACATTCGTTAACACAATAGATTGGGTAACCTGACAACCGGTAGAATCTTTCAAATAAGCGGTATAACTTCCCGAAGATAAATGTGTAAATGCACCAACATTTTGATAATCGGCACCATTAATACTGAATAAATATGGCGACAATCCGCCGGTTCCGGCGATCGTGATAGAACCATTACTACCATTACAATTCGTATTTACTTGCGAAGTGGAAATGGCAGGAACCCCAACTAAACCAACCGTTAAATTGGCAATACGAATGCACCCGTTTGCATCTTTAATTTTGGCAACATAATTGCCGGGAGCTAATCCTGAAAAAAGCCCGTCAGGTTGATACGCCCCATTATTTAAATTATACGTATAAGGCAACAAGCCACCTGATCCATTTAAATTAATAACACCGTTATTTACATTACAATTAGCCGAAACTGCTCCTGCACTTATTTGAAGACCGGTACTATTAGCCACCGTTACATTACTCGAAACCATACAGCCATTTGCCGCTCTAACGGTTACCTGATATTGGCCTGCTGAAAGACCGCTAAATGTATTAGACAATTGAAACGCACCGGTATTTAATCGGTATTGCAATGGTGCTACGCCACCGGTGCCATTCGCCACAATAACACCTTCATTATCGGCACAGCCTGCCGGAGTAATATTTAATGAAAGTGAAGGACCTGCTAAAACACTAATGGTTGCAGTCATTGCCGCCATACAACCACTTGCATCTCTCACCCAAACAACGTAATTGCCGGGGGCCAAAGCGCTGAATACATTGGATGCTTGATAAGTTAATCCGGTTAAACTGTAGGAGTAAGGAGCCGCACCTCCAGTAACAGATGCCGTAATTGTACCGGTACTTGATGCACAAGAGCTTACGGTTGTAGCAAGCGTAAGAACCGGGGCACCATTTGCTGTTATGGTAACATTAATGGAAGACGAACAGCCGGTTGCATCACGCACCGTAAGTAAAAACATACCTGCCGGAAGTGCCGGAAAATAAGAAGATGTTTGAAAATTAACACCATCGATACTAAATTGATAGGGCAAAGTACCTCCATTTACGATGGCAGTAATGGTACCGTTAAAATTATTACAACTTGTGGCCGTTACGGTTGCTGTTAAGGCCGGCCCGCTTAAATTTTGAATTTGTAACAACGTATCGCTAATACAGCCATTGCCATCTTTTACATAAACACGATAATCGCCGGGCAACAACGAGCCAAATGACCCTGAATTAAAATACTGCAAACCGTTAATAGAATATTGCAAGGGCGCTGTTCCGCCATTTGCTTGAACAATAATTTGTCCGTTTTGCTGCGCACAAGTAGCATGGGTAGGTGCTGCAAGCAGCGAAGCTCCGCCTAAACCAACAATTTCAACCACAAGTTTATTACTACAGCCATTTTGATCGATTACGGTAGCTGGATAAGCACCGGCCGCCAATCCACCAAAAACTTGATTCGATGAAAAATGAACACTATCTAGGCTAAAGCTGAAGGGTGCAGCACCGGTTGCAGCCAAATTTATTACCCCATTATTCAATCCGCACAAAGCATTGATGTGCGTTTCACTAATTACGGGTCCATCCGTATTGATTAAATTAATTTCTCTAGTTGTTTGACATCCATTACCATCTTTAACAACTACATGATATAAACCACCGGGTAATTGATTAAAAGATGCAGCGGATGAAAACTGAACACCATCAATACTATAAGTATAGGGCAATACCCCACCCGTTGCATTTAAAATTATTTCACCGTTTGTATTGCCACAAGTTGGCGAAACAATAAGATGAGCCAGCGCAGGATTAGGCATGGTAAAAGTTGCCAAAGTTTGAACGCCGCTACAAACTTGGTTTACAAATGCTTTCACAGTGTAGCTAGTATTTGGCAATAAGGCCGTAAACAAACCGGTTTCATTTCGATCAACCAAATTGGAACCGAGATACAGTTCAAAAGTTACAACAGAACCTAGCGGTGCCGCCGGGGTTAATTGCATGGTTGCGCTGCTATTTAAACAATTGGGTGTTGCAGTTAATGTATAGGTTAGTTGAGCGCAGGTATAAGCGCTAATATCTACCGAAGCAACAAATCCATCGCCGGAGGCATACAATAAATTACGCGAATCATCGTAAGCCAAATCATAAACAGAGCGCGTATTGAATGTATTTAAGTGAATATCGGGCTGGGCATCATCATTGAAAGCAACTCCGTCAAATTGAAAAACTTTTATCGTACCCAAAGCCCCGCCAACAAACAAGGTATTACATTCATTCACCACAATACCGCCCGTCATCAAATCTACTCCTAAGGTATAATCAAGCGGAGTTCCTACTGCAGCTCCGGTAGCTTTATTAAAGGCTTTCAAATGACGTCCGTCCCACAAAAAAAGATAACTAGAATTAATCGCTAATGCATTTATTGAATTTTCTTCTAAGGCTCCGGCCATATAGGGTCGATTGCTTGCTTCCTCCAAATTAAAATAACCGGAGGGAACACTCCACCCAATCGTTGCAGCCGAATACGGTGGCAAATGTTTATACACTTTATTATTGAGAGCCGGTGCACCAAATAAAGATGCAAAAATCGTGTACATATCATTGTTATGCGGATCAATTACCAAATCAGCAATATCTTGGGCAAAGCCAACGCCGCCTGCATAGGGCACGCCGGTAACATTAGTAGCTGTTATGGTTACATTGGGAGGTGTTAAAATTCCTAAATTGATATTGGAATTTATACCCCCACCTGCTATCATAATTTGGGGTGTACCATTATTGCATCGCCAAACCATTTTCCAATTTTCCATAAAGGCAGGATTGGCCGATGTAATATAATTATCGTAAACGCCTAAAGTATTAATTCGAATAATTCGAAAACCTGGTGAAAATCCTTGACCCAGATATACACTACCCGAGTTTTTATCCACTACCCAACCACCATAATAAGTTCCAAACGACCAAGCTGGATTGGTGAGTGAACCCGAAAATGTCCATTGTAAAATACCGGCAGCATTATATTTACTTAACTGATGCGTGTTGCCATCTCCTCCACCTGTTACATATACATTACCGGCATAATCAAAATCAACATCCTTTGCTTTACCGGCATTGGTGCCAATTAAATCTACTGTTGCGGTTACAAAAGGATCAATTATCAGCACTTTTGTGCTATCATATTTTTCGAACAGCCGAAACTGCACCACATCTCCATTGAGTGCAAAACCACTTTTTATCAACTTCTCCTTATCCTTTTTTTCTACTACAAAATCATTTCCTATTTCATCAGCCATCGTATAAGAAAATGGGGAACTCTGAAATAGATCTTGTAAAGCACCATCTAATTTCAAAGAGCCATCTTTTTTCAATTCAACTTGTTTTAAATCACCGCCAAATTTCATTTTCACATCAGCTAAATTGGCACCGGGCTTTACAATTAAGCTATACTCAAATCCAACGGCAGCATCTTGTTTCAATTCAAAAACCACATCAATTCCGGGATAAATATCCTTATACATCAACCTTGAAAAACCGCTAGCCTGATTGGGCAATCTTCCATAAGTATGTTTACCGGGAAGTTCATTCAAAAAAACTACGGTAGCCTGATCGTTAGCACCAACCCATTCCATAGTAACGACGGCCTTTTCTAATTTTCGTTGTTTTTCTATCTCCTGCTCAGACAAGCCTTTTTTCATTAATCGTTCCACCTCTTGGTGCGTAGGTTCAGACTGCTGCTGTTGCAAGAAAATAAGTCCTTTTTTGGTAAATAAAACCGGCAAAGAAAACCCTTCAAACCCGGCATCAATTGAACCGAATCGATTTAAATTTTCATCCACAGCGTACTGTCCAACTTGTTGTACAAAATGATGTTGATTGTCAATGGCAATTTTACTTAGGATTGAAGGAGCCGGTTGAAAATCATTAGCCGATTTTACAGCAACATTTTGACCGTTTACGTAAATAGGAGCAATAAAATATAAGATTGGCAGTAGTATGCGAATCAATCGAAAAAGACCCATAAAGCAGTTTATTTGCCTAAAA